>JBDTOH010000473.1:0-4794 GCA_039933355.1 Gemmatimonadota bacterium
CGAGGCCGACGCGCTGCTGCTCCAGCAGACGCTCGATGAAGAGGCAGCCGCCGATCAGGCTTTGACTGAGCTCTCGGCCAAGCTCAACATCGTGGCGGTGGCGCCGGGAACTCCTAGGATTTAGCGTCTTTTAGGGCTTAGGGCTTAGGCGTCAACCCTAAGCCCTACTTCCTACTCAATGATCCTTCCAACCTCGAAATCAAACAGCGTCACCCTCCGCAGCCGGTAGTACGCCTGCCAGTAGCCCCGGAGGGCTTGGACGAACTGGGCGACGGCCTGGTCCTTTTCCGATTGCGCGAGGTAGAGGTTGTCGATCTGGATTTTTCCGATCACATACCGGTTATAGGCGACCTCGAACCGTTTCCCTGCGACGGTATCCGCTTTGGCCGACAGCGCCAGGTTACGGCGGGCCTGCGAGAGCTGGAGCGCCGCGAAATGGGCGTCCTGCGCGGTCTGTTCGAGGGTCGAGCGGGCCACGTTCACGGTCCGCTCGCGGTCGGCCTCGGCAGCTCGCACGCTTTCCTTGTGACCTCCCCATTGCAGCAGCGGCACGTCCACCGAGACCATGAACTGGCGGGCCTCGAGCAAGTTCCGGTACGCGAGGCTCACGTCGGGCGCAGTCGCGTTGAAGCCGTAGCTCGCCTGGACCGTGGCGCCGGGTGAGTTGCTGAGCTTCGCTTCCGTCACGCGGCGCTGTGCCTGCACATCCTGGAGCGCCGCGCCGGTCACGCCGGAGCTGTTCTTCATGGCTTCCGAGACGGCGAGCACGGTGTCGGCGTCGAAGGCGGGCACGGTGCGCGGCACGGTGATCTCGAGCGGCGTCGTCGGCGCGACACCGATCCCGAGCCGGAGGGCCGCCAGCGTACGCTGGTACTCGAGCCGCGCGCCGTCGAGACTGGTCCGGGCTCGGAGCAGCGCAAGCTCGCTCTGGAGGAGATCGTTCTCGCCGATCTTCCCGACCTCGAACCGGCCCTTGTTCAGGGTGTAGAGCGTATCGTTCACCGCCACGTTCGTGGTCGCGTTCTCGAGCGACACCCGCGCGGCGTACACGTCGAAGAACAGCCCGGTAGTTTGGAGCGCGATGTCTTCGCGCGCCTCCTTGTACTGGCGTTCCGCCAGCTCGAAGCGGACCGGCTGCTCACGCTTGTCCCACGCCGTGACGTTAGGCCGGAAGAGCGACTGCCGGAGGCCGATCGAGACCGGCGTGGACGACCAGGTATGAAATGCGTCGGGCCCGCTGACCGCGAGCCGCGCGAGCGTCGAGCTGACGAAGAAATCGCCTCCCGTGAACGGCAGCTTCTGCGACACTGTCGCCGTCAGGTTCGCACTGGTCTGATCCTGAGGCCGGAACAAGGTGCTTCCGTCCGGCTGGATCACCTGGATGATGGACCGATTGTAGGAGGGTAACGTGCCACCCACCGAGAGCTGCGGCAGCAGCCGCGAGTAAAACGCCTGGTCGCGATAGCGGGTGGCGTCGAACGTCGCCTTGGCTGCGCGGGCCTGGTAGCCCTGCTGCGCGGCCATCTGGATGGCTTGCTGGAGCGTGATCGGCTGCTGCGCGCCGAGCGGAGCGGCGCCGGCGAGCGCGGCCGCCAACACCGCCCGCAAGGAGGCGGGACGGAGAACGGGTCGAAATGGCATGGGGATCACTCGTAGCGAAGGCAGACGATCGGATCCTGCTGCGCGGCTCGGTAGGCCGGCACGATTCCAAACCCGAGCCCGACGGCAAACGAAACTCCGAAGGCGATGACGACCGACAGGCCCGAGACGAGGGTCTTGATGCCGGCGCCGTGTTCGATCGCGGCGCTCAAGCCGGTGCCCAGGATGATTCCCGCGACGCCGCCCGCCACGCTGATCAGCACCGCCTCGCTCAGAAACTGAAACAAGATCTCGTTCCGGGTCGCCCCCACCGCGCGCCGGACGCCGATCTCCCGAATCCGTTCGAGCACCGAGGCCAGCATGATGTTCATGATTCCGATCCCGCCCACGATCAGCGAGATCGACGCGATGGCGCCGAGGACGATGTTGAAGATCGTCTTCGTGCGCTGCTCCTGCTTGAGCAGAAGCTCGGGGACCGTGATCTCGAAATCGACGACGGCGTTGTGCCGCCGCGACAGCATCCGCTGGGCCACTTCGGCGACCGACGGCACCTGCCTCGAGTCACCGACCCTGACGATGATCCGGTCGAGCTGATTGCGGTTGATCCGCTCCTCGCGCTGGTCCTCCGACTCGGTGTCGCGGTTGTTGTCGGTAGGAATGTTCCCGGAGCGGGCGGCCTGCTCGATGTCGCGCTGGGTCAGCTGAGCCCGGTTCCGGAACCGGAGCAGCATGGTGTGGACCGGAACGTAGACGTCCAGGTTCGCGTCGCGGATGCCGAGACGCTGCGCAGTCTGGTCGCTCACGCGGCGGTCGACCAGCACGCCGACGACGGTGAGCCAGCTGTCGCCGACCTTGATCGGCTTGCCGATCGGATCTTCGGTGGTGAAGAAACGGGTCCGGACGCCGTGTCCGATGATGGCGACCGGGAGCCCGCGGCTCACCTGTTGCTCGGTGAACCAGCGTCCCTGGCCCAGGTCGAGGTTGGTCAGCCGGAAGTATGCCGTGTCGACCCCGACGATCTTACCCGACCGGCGCCGGCCCTCGCGGGTTACGTTCGTGTTGAGCACGATCTCAGCACTGGTGGCTTCGACGGCGGGAATGACCCGGCTGATGGCGCGGGCGTCGGCATAGGTGAGGCCGGGCGAGTACTTCTTCACTTGCTTGGCCTCGGTCTGGTCCTTCGCCGGCTCCTCTTTCTGCTCGACCAGGGGCGTGATCATCACGTTGTTGGAGCCGAGCAGGCGCATCTGCTCGAGGATCTCCGACTCGGCGCCTTTGCCGATCGCGAGCATCGTGATGACCGAGGCCACGCCGAACAGGATCCCGAGCGAGGTGAGCGCCGCCCGCAGCGTGTTGTGCTGAACCGCCTCGACGGCGATTCGCAGGCTGAAGATCACGTTCGCCGTGATCTGGCCCCGCAGGCGCTCCAGCGCGGCGCGGTCCAGGCGCACGTCAGCCGGCCTTCGCCGGCGAGACCGCCTTGGGAATCGGTTTTGTCGACGGCTTCATCGGCAGAGGCTTCGGGGCCGGTGGCTTCTTGGCCGTGGAGGTGTCGGCTCCGGTGGAGAGCGGCACTCGGGGCGCGGCGGTGTCGCCGGTCGGCTTGACGCCCGCGGTGGAGCCGGGCAGGCGCACCAACTCGACCTTTTCCTTGTCGTGCGGCGGGGAGAGAAGGACACGCTCGTCTTCCGCGAGGCCGCGCACGATTACGACCTCGTCGTCGTTCATGGCGCCGGTCTCGATCTCCTGCCTCGTGACCCGTCCACCCGCCTGGCGATACACGAACGGCACGCCGCCCTCGCTGTTGACTGCTTCGAGCGGCACGTAGAGGACGTTGTCGGCCTGGTGAGTCTCGATCGCGTTGCCCGTTGTCATTCCGGGCCGGAGTGTGGTATCCGCCTGGTTGACCACGAGCTTCACCTCGAAAACCTTCGCGTCGGTGTTGGGCCGCTGCTCGCCGACGTTCGCGACCGTGGTGACCGTTCCCGTCAGCTTCTTCGTCGGGTCGGCATCCAGCGTGATCGCTGCCGGCTGTCCCGTCGCGATCTTGCGGACGTCGATCTCGTTGACGTAGGTGATCGATTCCATCTGAGTGAGATCGGGAAGCGTCGCGACGGTGGGATCCCACGCCGAGACCTGGGAGCCGGTCGTTCGCTTCTTGCCGTTCCATTCCTTCACATAGATCACCATGCCCGGAGCCGGCGCGATGATCGTGAAGCCCTCCATCACGGTCTTGACCGCCGTGAGCTTGTTCTTCTGCCGCTCGAGGTCGGCGCCGACCTCACGCATCTTCGCCTGGGCCTGCTCGGTCTTCGTCTTGTAGTCGACCTTGGCCTGGGCCAGCGCCCGGACCGCTTTTTCGAGGTCGATCTCGGCCTGGCGCCGGACGGTGGGCGCTTCGTAAACCGCTTGCTCTTTGGCGAGCCGCTTCTCCTCGAGGGCGAGGTCCATCGTGCGCATGTCTTCGCGCGCCTTCGACAGGTTCAGGGTTGAGTCGAGCATCGCCTGCTCGTAGACCGCCTCCGCCTTGGTCTGCGCGAGGGCGACCTCGGCTAGCTTCGAGGCGATGCTCGACCGGTCCAACTCGGCCACCACGTCGCCAGCCTTGACGATCGTTCCCTCCGGGACGATCGAGGCGATCTTCATCTGGTAGGCGTCGGCCTGCTGCGAGTTCGGCGGGGCGGTGATCTGGACGAACTTCCGCGCCTTGAGCTCCCCGGAGGTCGTCACGACCACTTTGAACTCACCCCGTTTGACCCGGGCGACCACAGGCGAGTCGGCGGTTCCACGGTCCCGGGACCGGGCCAGGAGCCAGGCACTGGGGATCCCGAGGACCACGAGGCCGGCAATGATCAGATATCCACGACGGCGGAGCAGAGGCATGGGAGCCCCTTCGGTAGGGAGAGCCTGACTATCGCGCTGAGTACGGGTAAGACGCCCGAAACCCGATTTTCGTTGTGCGGGAAATGTCGGACGGGCGCGGCAGGGCAGCAAGGCGGGGAGGGCGGTGGGCGGTGGGCGGTAGGACGGTAGGGCGGTAGGACGGTAGGACGGTAGGACGGTAAGACGGTGAGACGGTAAGACGGTAAGACGGTAAGCGTAAGACAGTGGACGGGTAAGGGCGTGGGCCGTAAGGCGGGTACCGAGCTCAAGGTCGTACGGGCCGGAGGTGATCACCCAGGACTGTCATCCGAG
>JBDTOH010000474.1:0-4791 GCA_039933355.1 Gemmatimonadota bacterium
CGATCTTCATGATGGTGATGATCGGCGGCGGCATCATCTTCATCGACGACAAGGCCCGTGGCCTCCACGAAGGGTATCTCGTCACCCCGATCACCAAGTTCGAGCTGATCACCGGCTTCGTCCTGTCGGGCGCGATCAAGGCGGTGCTCGCCGGCTTCGTCTTGATGACGATCGGCTCGGTGATCGCGGGGATCCCTAACCCGTTCGAGCCGCTCCGGCTCCTCAAGATGCTCGTTGTCGTGATCGTCACCGCGCTCTCGCTCATCAGCCTGATGTTCCTGATCATGGTGCGGGTGAACGATCCGCTGGTCCCGCGTGCGATCTTCGGCGTACTCAACACGCTGCTCTATTTCCCGAGCGGGGCCGTCTACCCGCAGCAGGGATTCCCCTCGTGGATGAAGGCGATCGCGGTCGCGGACCCGTTCACCTACTCCGTCCATGCCTTCAAGAACCTGCTCTTAAAAAACACCGGCCTCGACGCGATCGCCGGCGATCTCCTTTTTCTCGGCGTGTTCACGGTGGTCGCGATGACCGCATCGATCCTGCTCTTCCGCCGAACGCTGTGAGGGGGCCGTAGGACGGTACGACGGCAGCGTTGTCGTGATCTGTCATCCCAGGCGTCAGCGAGGGATCTAGCCTAGCTCGCCGAGCCCGGACTCCGCCTCCTCCAACTCCGCGGCCATCCGGAACCGCGCAGCACACGTCCTGTTCTACCGTCGTAACGCCTTCCCGTCCTCCAAAGCCGACGCTAGCCTCGACCCACGGAATCGCTCACGGTGTTTCGGGTTCTATGACGAGGGCGGCAACGAGTTAGTCTCGGCGATCACGCGAGTGTCCGCGGAGAGCCTCGCGCTCGAGGCCGGCACCGACGTGGTGGCGGTGATCAAGTCCACCGAGGTCTTGATCGGCACAGCGTAGCGTCGGCCCAAACGCCTCTAGGTTCGCTCGACTGAAAGGCTGACCGGCGTTGCATCGCGAACGATGCCGAGGACCGGACACGATCGGCGCACCTGCCGCATCAGTCTCTCGACCTCCTCGTCGCTCGCGTCGCTCTCGATCCGGACGGTGACATCGATCCTCTGAAACCCGGACCGAACCTCGGGCGCGAGGTCGAGAAACCCCCGCAGATCCAAATCTCCCTTGAGCGAGGTCGCGATCGCCTTCACGGGAATGCCGAAGTAGTCGGCATAGACCCGACAGGTGACCTCGAGGCTCGCCCCAAGCGCCGCAAGGGCGACCTCGGCGGGATTCGGCGCGAGATCGCTTCCACCGAAGTCTTTCGGCTCGTCGATCGTGAACGTGTGATGGCGCACCCGTCCTTCGCTGCGGAGCCCCTCGACTTGCCGCGTCTCCGCCGATTGGGGCTCGAGCGACTGCCCAGCCGTCCACCGCGTGGCTTGTTCGAAGATCGCACCTAGCATTCCCTTGAACGACATTCATTCCTCGCCTTCAGGTTGATCTGTGGCGTCGAACGGCGGCACGGCAGGAGGACGCCGGCATATCTCTCGTCTGTTGCCCGAGTCTGAGCGATCACCTAACGCACCGAGTCGGGGCTCCTCGACCTCAAAGACGGCGGGACGGCAAGAGGGCCGGAGGTCCCGGATCCGTCATCCCGAGCGGGAGCGAAGGATTGTCATACCATCAACGTCGCTCTGTCCGCCTTGCCGCCTACCGCCCTACCGCCGTCCGTATCTCCGGAACCTCAACCACCCGTCGCACTCCAGCAGGCGGCGGCTCCTCCACCGCGCGGACCAGCGCGCCCACCATCTGCCGCAACGTCACCAAGCCCATCCGCCGAGCGCCGTCGCGCCAGGACGGAACGATCGACGCGACTGCGTAGAGCGGCAGCAGGAGCACCGGCCACCGATGCCCCGGACCCAGCACGTCCCACGGCCCGAGCACCGTCGCCGTAAGCCCCGCGTCCGCGATGGCTTTCTCACCCTGAGCCCGAGCCGCCACATACGCCTGCAACGCGGGCGCGGGCTGGGCGACACTGACGTAGACCATGTGCGCCACTCCACGGCGCTGCGCCGCCGCGACCGAGGCGCGTCGAGCGCGTCTCCGACGACCGCGCCGGGGCCCTGCGCAATCCGGCTCACAGAGGCCGCTCGGGCAAGCACCCGAACCCGGTGACCTCGCGCGATCAGCGACGAGATGAGCGCCCGGCCGATGTAGCCGGTGCCACCCGTGACGAAGACATCGCGCGGCTCGGTCAACCGGGCGTTCGAGCTCATTCGTTAGGCCCGCCGCGGCCTGGCCAACGGGCGACCAGCCACATCGACCCGCGAATCGAGTCTGGATCGAGACATTGACTCTGCCGAAGATTCCTGCCTCAGTTTAGGGTGCGAAGCTCGCCGTTGGCAAGCCGTCGAGCGCGCCGGTCCCAGACGGTCCGGCCTATCGCATCAGTTGGCCGACCTTTACGTTGCTGGTAGTGATATCGCAAACACGGAGCGCGTCATGAGCCGAATCCTGACCTGGACGGGCCTTTGGGCCATTCTGTCCTCTCTGCCCGTCACCACCGCTACGGCGCAGACCAAGCCCACCATCGATCAATTCATGAGCCCGGGCTTCCCCTCCGATCTGGTGTCGGCCAAGAAGGCCGACCGGATCGCCTGGCTCGCCGATGAGCGCGGCCGCCGCAACGTCTTCACCGCGGCCGCCCCTGACTGGAAGCCGGTCCGCCTCACAAAATTCCTTGGAGACGACGGCATCGTCCTATCCGACCTCTCGGTCTCCGACGACGGCGCGATGGTCAGCTTCGTCCGAGGCAGCGCGCCCAACACGGACGGATGGGTCGCCAATCCCGCCAGCGATCCTAACGGCCCCGAGCGCGCCATCTGGGCCGCGCGGAGCAATGGCACCGGCGCCTGGCGGGTTGTCGAGGGCGCAGCCCCCGCGCTCTCGCCTGACGGGCGCTCGATTGCATTCGCGCGCGACGGGCAGATCTATGTCGTTCCGTCGACGCGAACGGGCACCACCGCAGCCACCGACAAGAACCTGTTGCCAACGGTCAAGGAGTGGGGCCGGAACGGCGATCCGCACTGGTCGCCGGACGGTACTAAGCTCGCGTACGTGAGCACCCGCGAATACCACTCGCTGATCGCCTACTACGACATGCGGTCCAAGAAGATCCGCTACGTCTCGCCGAGTGTCGACTTCGATGCAAGCCCGACCTGGTCCGGGGATTCCCGGCAGATCGCGTTCACTCGGCGTCCCGGGACGCCGTACGGGCAACAGCGCATACCCGGCTTGCCTGGGGTCACGGGCTCTAACCCGCCGAGGCCGCAGCAGGGCAGCGCGAGCCGGACCACTGGCGGAGGGCCGGGGCGGCTGGGGGAAACGGCTGATGTACCGGCCGATGGGCTCTATCGCGCCACCCTCCGCGGCGGCTACTCCTTGGCGCTCATGGTCGCCGGCATCGATGGGGATACGGCCCGCGAAGTCTGGCACAGCGTGCCTAACAGCAAGACGTTCCAGGCAATCAACCGGATCACCTGGGCGGGGAAGAGCCTGATCTTTCCGCAGGAGCCGGAGGAGTGGATCCGCTACTACGCCGTGCACGCCGCCGGCGACACCCCGACGCCGATCGAGCTGAGCCCCGGCGAGGGCGCCCTCGAGACCCTCGACATCTCCGCCGACGGCGAGACGCTCGTGTATGCGAGCAACGTTGGCGACATCGATCGGCGCCATCTCTGGAAGGTGCCCACCTCCGGCGGTGCGGCGACCCAGATCACGAAGGGCACCGAGATCGAGATGTACCCGGTGGCTCTCGCGTCCGGCCGCCAGGTGGCCGCGCTCACCTCCTCGGCGACGCGCCCGCTCTCGGTGAGCCTGATCGATGTGTCGACCGGCGCGGGCCGCGTGTTATATCCCTCGCTCGGCAAGAGCTTCCCGCTCGCGATGGAGGCCGTGCCGGAGCAGGTGATCCTCAAGGCGGCGGACGGTCTCGAGTTCCACAACCAGCTCTTCCTCCCCAAGGACCAGAAGCAGGGCGAGAAGCGGCCGGCGATGATCTTCGTCCACGGCGGCCCCAGCCGTCAGATGCTGCTCGGCTACCACTACATGGACTTCTATCATTTCGCCTACGCGGTGAACCAATGGCTCGCGAGCCAGGGCTACGTGGTGATGTCGGTGAACTACCGCACCGGGATCGGCTACGGGAAAAGCTTCCGCACGGCCGCGAAATCCGGCTGGCTCGGGAACGCCGAGTATCAGGATGTGGTCGCGGCGGGGAAGTACCTGCAGGGGCGAGCCGACGTCGATCCGGCCCGGGTCGGCATCTGGGGGCTCTCCTATGGCGGCGTGCTGACGTCGCAGGCGCTCGCACGGAACTCCGACATGTTCGCCGCCGGTGTCGACATGGCGGGCGTTCATCTCTGGGGTAACACGCTCGACACGGCCGACGTCACTTACAAATCGTCCACCATCGCCGCGATCGACGGCTGGAAGTCGCCGGTCCTGATCTGGCACGGCGATGACGACCGCAACGTGCCGTTCGCGCAAACGATCGGGCTTGTCCAGCTGCTCCGCCAGAAGAACGTGCCGTACGAGCTGATCGTTGTTCCGGACGACACCCACGAGACCCTGATCTACGATCGCTGGATGTACCTCTTCGACCGGATGGAGACGTTCCTCAAGAAGAATCTCTGGGATAAGACTTCCGGTGCCGTTCGGACGGGCGACTCGAGGCCGTGATGGCCGTCCGTCCGCCGGCTCTCCAGGACGACCATCTGAGCTCAGCGCCTATCAGCCGCGCCGCGCTCGCGACCTATCTCTGCCTCACGTTCG
>JBDTOH010000475.1:0-4783 GCA_039933355.1 Gemmatimonadota bacterium
CGACCCCGACGTAACCGTCGAGCACCTTGGCATCGCGACCGCCACGCTCTTGCGCTCGGCGAGCGTCAGCACGAACGCCGGCCGGTGCGCCGCACGAAGAGTCCTGTCATCACCACCTCGGTGAAAACGGAACGTTCCCAAAAGATACCGCGAACCCCGCGCGGAGCCAGCCGGGCGGCTGGGCAGCCCCTGCCGGCGGACATCGCCATTCACCGGCCGAGCGTGGCGCGAAGGCCGCACTTGGAGGCGACGCAATGATCTTCCGGTCCTGGCCGAATGGATCACGATATACTATCACCAGGGTCACCGCGGTGATGGGTTGCCCCGAAACCTCTCGAGCCGACGGCCCGACGATAGCAATTCCGATCGATGGCGAGACCAACCCCGTTCGACGCCTTGAAGGAGCTGCTCACATGACGACCCGACGAGGGTTCATCGCCGCATCCGGCGCCACGCTCGCTGCCGCGACGTTGCCCCGGTTGGTTCCCCGACGCGGGTCATCGACCGGTGCCGATGACGCGGGCCGAGATGGAGGAACCTACCTCGCCCCAGCGGCTTAGATCTACCGAGCCCCTTGGCCCACCCGCACCCCACCACATATATCTAGGGCCCCGCACGCTCCTATATAAAGGACTGTCGATGACTGAGATCCTGTCCCGTCCCTGGCCCTGGTACATCGCGGGGCCCGTCATCGGGCTGATCATTCCCGTCCTCCTCGTGATCGGCAACAAACCGTTCGGCATCTCCTCGTCGCTGCGCCACATCTGCGCCGCGTGCGTCCCGGGCCAGATCGACTTCTTTCGCTACGATTGGAAGAAGGAACGGTGGAGTCTCGTCCTCTCGGCCGGCATCGTACTCGGCGGTGTCCTGGGCGGCGTCGTGTTCCGAAACCCGAATCCGGTCAGAATCTCCCCGGCCGCCGAGCAACAATTGCAGGCGATGGGCGTGACCAACCAGGGCGGGATGCATCCGATCGAGATCTTCAACTTCCACTCGCTGCTCACGGCCAAGGGCTTCCTGCTGATCGTGGTCGGAGGATTTCTGGTCGGCTTCGGAACCCGTTATGCGGGCGGCTGCACCTCGGGGCATTCGATCATGGGCCTCGCGAACCTCCAATGGCCCTCGCTGGTCGCGACATGCTGCTTCTTCGCGGGCGGCTTGGTGATGACGTGGATGATTCTGCCCCGGATTCTGGCCCTCTGATGACCGCCACCGCACCTAACGTCGGGATGCGATACCTCCCCTACCTGCTGGTCGGAACCGGCTTCGGCTTCGTGCTCACCAAGTCCGAGGCGATCTCCTGGTTTCGCATCCAGGAGATGTTCCGCTTCCAGTCGTTTCACATGTACGGCCTCATGTTCAGCGCCGTGCTGGTCGGCATGGTCTCGATCCGTCTGCTCAAGCGATTCCGCGTCCGGACCCTGAGCGGCGAGCCGATCGTGGTCGAGCCCAAGCAGTTCACTTGGGGCAACGTCATCGGCGGAACGATGTTCGGGTTAGGTTGGGCGATGACCGGTGCCTGCCCCGGACCGCTGTTCGCGCTGGTCGGAGCCGGAGTGTACGTCATGATCGCCGGGCTTCTCGCGGCGATCGCCGGCGTGTGGCTCTACGGTCTCGTCCGCAACCGGCTCCCGCATTGAGCTCCGCCCCATCGGTCAGCCGCCCCCTCGACCGCCGCGACTTCATCCAGGCCGGAGGCTTAGGCCTGATCGGTCTCGGGCTCGAGCGGAGCGTCGCAGTTAGGCGGGGCCAGGCTCATCGCCTGACGATTCTCCACACCGCCGACATCCACGGTCAGCTCGAGATCCACGACGAATTCTTCTGGGAGAACGGCCGAGCGGTGTTCAAGAAGCGGGGCGGCCTGGCCACGCTCCGCACGATGATCCAGGCCATCCGGAAGGAAAGCCCGGGCACCGTACTGCTGGTGGACGGCGGCGACACCTTCCAAGGAAGCGCCGTGGCCTCCCTTTCCCAGGGTCGTGCCATCGTCCCCCTCATCAACCGGCTCGGCTATGACCTCTTGCTTCCCGGCAATTGGGAGGTCCTCTACGGCAAGGCGCTGATGCTGCGCAACTTCAGCCGTTGTACCTCGGCCAAGGTCTGCGCGAACATGTTCGACGACGCCGACAATCACCCGCTGTTCCCGCCGTATCGGGTATTCGATATAGGCGGCGGCGCCCGAGTCGGCTTCATCGGTTATAACGATCCGCTGACGCCCATTCGTCAATCTCCCGCGTATTCGCTCGGCATTCGGTTCACCAGGCCGGAGGAGAGCCTCGCCGGCCACGTTAGGACTCTGCGGGAGGAGCAGCGCTGCGACTTGGTCTGCGTCCTCTCCCACCTCGGCTTGGCGCAGCAGCTCAACCTCGCCAACGATCCTTCCGCGCGTGGCGTTGACTACGTGCTCGGCGCCGACACCCACGAACGAATCCGCGAGCCGCTCCCGGGGAAGTTCGCGAAGGTCACCGAGCCCGGCGCCTTTGGCTCCTTCATCGCGAAGCTCGATCTGGTGCTCGAGAACGGCCGGGTGAAAGACGAGAGTTACGCTCTGCTCGACGTCGACCCCGATCGTTACGGGGAAGACGCCGAGATGCGAAAGATGGTGACGGTGGCGAAGGCGCCGTACCGCAGCGAGCTGAGCCGAGTCGTCGGCCGGACCACGACGCCGGTCGTCCGCTACTACATCGTCGAAACCCCGATGGACAATCTGATCACCGACGCGCTGATGTGGCGGTTCAAGACCAACCTGGTTCTGTCCAACGGCTTCCGATTCTGTCCCCCGCTGGCGCCGGGACGGGACGGCGTCGCCGAGATCACGATGGAGTATCTCTGGAGCATGCTGCCGGTGGACTCGTACGTGAAAACCGCCGAGGTGACTGGAGCTCAGCTGGTGGATTGGCTCGAGCTCGAGCTGGAAAACGTCTTTGCAGCCGATCCGACCAAACGCTTCGGTGGCTGGCTCGTACGCTTCAAGGGGATGAAGGTGAGGTTTCGAGCCAACGAGGTGATGGGAAAACGAGTGGAAGACATATCGATCGCCGACCACCCACTGGACCGCGACCGCAGCTATTCGATCCTCGCTTGCGAGCGCGACGGCGATCCCGACAACGTGCTGTGCCGGATGAAGGGCGTCGCCAATCCCCAACGACTCGAGGTCAAGCTGCACGACGTGATGGTCGACTATCTCGCCAAATTCTCGCCGGTCTCACCAATGGTCGAAGGCCGTGCGGTGGCCGTCGACGCGCCGCCGGATCTCCTGTCTCAAGTCCAAGGGACTACGTACCGCTTTCGCTAACCCCGCTCATTCCGAGCGCAGCGAGGAATCTGAGTGGTGCCCCCCTGACCCACCCGCCGGCCCAAACCCTCGCCCGAGTCAGAGCTCTGGACTAAACCGGTGAACAGCACCCCCGACCATAACCAAGCTCGGATGCCCAAGCCCATCGAACGACTGCAACGGATCCCGGTCCACCACCTGAAGATCCGCAAGCTTCCCTACCTCGAGCGTCCCGAGCCGCCGATCCTCGCCGAGGATCACGCCGCCGTTCTTGGTGGCGGCCACGATCGCTTCCATCGGGGTCATCCCGAGATCCACGAAATACTTCATCTCCGTGAAATAGAGTCCGGGGTAGAGCACCATCAGCTCGCTCACCGCGTCCGTCCCCACGCCCATCAGGATCTTCCGAGCGTGCGCCTTCTTGAACAGCGTCTCGTGCATCCCCTGCGACCAATGCCGCTCGGTGAGAAGATCAGACGGCAGCAGATTCGCTCGGTAGAGCTCGCGATAGACCGCCAGGGTCGGGACGACATGAACGCCCCGCTCGGCGATGAGATCCAAAACGTCGTCATCCATCTCGTTCAAGTGCTCGATGCACTGGACCCCGGCCAATACCGCAACCCGCGTCATCGTGGTCTTGGGCCAGGTATCCGATAGCCCGCCGCCGTGGCTCGTGATCCGCATCCCGAGCACGCCCGCCTCGTCCACCGCGGCCTTGACCTCTTCGGATGTATAGCGGGGCGATAGCTTGATGTGGCGGAACCCGGCGTCGAACATGGTCCGCACGGCTTTGCGGAATGCCCAGGGACCATCGGCCGTGAGCGCCCCGCGAAGGCCGGCCCCGTGGCCGCCCGTCGTGGTGATCAGCTGACCCACCGGAAAGACCCGAATCGACTGGATCGACCCGTCCTGGGTGCCGCGGAGGATGGCTTGCATCGGCTCGATCGGCGCCGCGACGTCCCGCACCGAGGTGATCCCACTCCGGAGGAACTGATCCATGAAGCCGAGCGCGCGGACGGTGGCCTCGCTGTTGGTCTGGAGCTGATCGAAGCGTTGGTCGGGCGGAAAGGTGAGGTGCATGTGCAGGTCCACGAACCCGGGCAGAATCCACTTGCCGCCGACGTCGATCACCTTGGCGCCCGCGGGAATCGAGACCGTGGCGCGCGGCCCGATCGCCGTGATCGCTTGACCCTCGACCACGATCACCGCGTTACGCACAGGCGCCGCGCCGGTGCCGTCGATCAGTGTAGCACCCACGAGTGCCATGGGAACCGGCTTGACAGGCTGCTGCACCATGAGGGCGGCGCCCAGCGCGAACGTGTGGCCGAGGAGCAATGACATCGAGTGCCTCCGAATGAGTTCCGTAACCTAGCTTGTTCCCTGAGCCGGGTCAGGCCACTTTCTTGAGTGGAGCTCACCCGCGATCCGGGCACCGAATGGCGGTTCGCCAACGAGCCGGCGCAGACCAGGTCGAGCCACCTAACGTTCCCATCCCCTGAAAAGTCGCGG
>JBDTOH010000476.1:0-4775 GCA_039933355.1 Gemmatimonadota bacterium
GAGCCGATAGTCCGGCGCCTCGCGGTCCAGGATCCGCTTGATCGCTTCCAGGTGCCTCTTCGGCTGCTCGACCGCGTCCGGATTCTCCGCCATGGCTTTCACCATCTGCGCCGAGGCGCGCTCGGAGACCAGCCGGATTTTCTGACCGGTCGACATGGCCAAGACCTGAACCATGCACGCCCGCTCGAGAAAATAGAGATCGTTGAAGGCCTGGTGAATGGTCGGCGCCGTCACGATCACGCCGTGCGCGCCCAGAAAGAGCACCGAGTTGGCACCCATGGCCGCGGCCATCCGGTCGCCTTCATCATTCTCGAGCGCGAGACCTTCGTATTCGTCGAGGTATGCGATCCGGCCGTAGAACTGGAGCGCATTCTGCGACGCCATCAACACCCTGCCGTGCTCCAGCACGCAGAGCGTCGTCGCGTACGGCATGTGCGTGTGGAGCACGCACCGGGCGGTCGGATGCTTGAGATGAAGCCGCGAGTGGATGAAGAACGCCGTGTCCTCGACCTGGTTCGACCCCTCGAGAATGTTCCGGTCGGCGTCGGCCAACACCAGGTCGCTGGCCCTGAGCTCTCTCCAATGGAGGCCTAACGGGTTCACCAGGAACCGGCGGCCGTCCGGATCCACTGCGTAGCTGAAGTGGTTGTCGATGCCTTCGTTGAGGCCGAGCCGCTCGGCCCAGCGATGGCATGCGGCGAGATCGGTTCGGGCTTCGCGAATCGAATCCATGGTCGCTGTCGATGAGAAGTGGATTTGCTACGGCACCGGCTTCTCTGACATTAATACGAGCGGGTTTCCTTCGCTATCGTGGAAGAACGTCATCCACAGCTCGTACTTCGGGTCGCGGTGGACGATATGCGGCTGGTCGACGAACGCGACGCCTCGTCCCGCGAGCGTCGCGTGGGTCCCCTCGATGTCGCTCACCTTGAGATACATGAACGATCCCGGATGGTCGGCCTCGGGCTGCTCGGGACGCGACAGCATCAGCCGCACCTCCCCCGCCTGGAAGAAAGCCAGCCCCGGGAACTGGAACAGAAAGGGAAGGCCGAGGGCGTCGCGATAGAACGTCACGGCCCGGTCCAGCTCCTTGACGGGCACGGCGATCTGACCGATACGGGCACTGCTCAGGTCGGGCATAGCTCCTCCTGGCTCGCGAGTTGCACGGCTCGGTGGCGACGGCTCCGCCCGGGGCGTATTCTTCGGGGCGCCGGTCAGGCCGCTGGTCGGCCGATGTAATTAGCCTTGCTAACTACATCGTATCACCTGCCGCACCACTCGTCAAGCACGGGTGCCGCCGGCGCCCCTTTCACCGTCTTGCCGCCGTGCCTCATGACCGCTGAACGACGCGCCGTCAACACCGCCATCCTGGTCGCCGCGCTCGGTTATTTCGTCGATATCTACGACCTGATCCTCTTCAGCGTGGTCCGCATCCCCAGCCTGATCAGCATCGGCGTGGCCGAAGCGGACCGGCTCGCGGTCGGCGTGCGGCTGATCAACTTTCAGATGTCCGGCATGCTGATCGGCGGGATTCTCTGGGGGATTCTTGGTGACCGCCGCGGCCGTCTCTCGGTCCTATTCGGCTCGATCGTGCTCTACTCGCTGGCCAATCTCGCCAACGCGGCGGTCCACACGGTCGGGGCCTATGAAATCCTCCGTTTCATCGCCGGGGTCGGCCTGGCCGGTGAGCTCGGCGCGGGGGTGACCCTCGTGAGCGAGCTCATGAGCAAGGAGTCCCGAGGATACGGAACCACGATCGTCGCTTCGATCGGCATCTTCGGCGCGGTCGCCGCGGAGGTCGTCTCGGAGAGTTTCGATTGGCGGGTCGCGTACGTCGTGGGCGGCGTGCTCGGGCTCCTGCTCCTGATTCTCAGAGTGAGCGTTAGGGAGTCGCCGATGTTCATCGCGCTCCGCAAAGGCCCGGCAGCGCGCGGGAATTTCTTCGCGCTCTTCGCCACTCGCCAGCGGGCGATCCGGTATCTTGCCGTCATCCTGGTGGCAGTGCCGATCTGGTACGTGGTCGGCGTCTTGGTCACGTTCTCTCCCGAGTTCGCCCGAGCGATGGGGATGACCGATATTCCGAAAGCGGGCCGCGCGATTCTCTGGCTCTATAGCGGCCTTGTCTTCGGCGACGTGGCGAGTGGATTGTACAGCCAGGTGGCGCGGAGCCGGCGCAAGGCGATCGTGGTGTTTCTCTGCCTCACCGTGGTCATGTGCATGGTCTACTTCAACTTCACCCGCTTCGCGCAGTCTGCGGTCGCATTCTACGCGCTCTGCAGCGCGATGGGCTTTGCGATCGGATATTGGGCGGTCTTCATCACAATGGCGGCCGAGCAGTTCGGAACGAATCTGCGAGCGACGGCGACAACGACCGCTCCAAACTTCGTTCGCGGTGCGGTGGTCCCGATGACGAGCGCCTTTCAGATCTTGGCGAAGGGATCGCTCGGCGTCATCGGGGCCGGGATTGCGGTCGGTGTCGGGGTGATCGCGCTGGCGGTGGTCTCCTTGGTGGGGTTGCGGGAGACCTTCGGTAAAGACCTGGACTACATCGAGGAATAGTGTCATGAACGGACGTCGAGTCTGGGGAGCGATCGCGCTGGCCGGCCTGGGCTCCGGCGGATGTCTGTCGACCGATCCCGGTTCGACTCAAGCGGTGACCGGAGTGCTGACCGGTCGAGTCACCAAGACAGATGGCACCGGCGTCGGCTTCGCGACTCTCGCAGTGCAGCTCGAAACGGTTCCCGTTAACGGCACCGCCCAGATCTTGACCTCCGGCGCGCTCCAAGCGGCGGCGGACGGCTCGTACACCGTCAACTTCCTCGTCTACGATCAGCCCGAGCAGCCGGCTCGAGTGCGCCTCTCCATCACGCCGCCGATCGGCAGTCAGCTGCTCGCGCTCGACACCAGCGATATTCCCATCAACCTGCACGACGTCTCGCCACCGTCCGATACCGCTTGGGTCTTTGTCGAGCTCCAGCCGAGATAATCGATCGGATGTACGCCAGCCCGAGAGCACCTCGGTCTCGAATCTAAGGCCCGCCCGTCACATCTCGTCCCTTTCCGGGACAGCCTATTGATGGAATCGGAGCCCGAGGCGCGGTTTGGCCGCATCCTCCAGGCGCACGGGCCGTCGCTCCGACGCCTCGCGGCGGCGTACGCACGGGTCTCGTCCGACGCCGACGACCTCCTCCAGGACATCTGCTTTGCGATCTGGCGCGCGCTCCCAAGATTTCGGGGCGACTGTTCCGAGCGGACGTTCGTCTATCGGATCGGTCACAACCGCGGGCTTTCGTTCCGAGTCAAGCAGCGCTCGCTCATCGACCTCGACGATGGCTTGGCCGATCCACGCGAGCGCCCCGACGACGCGGCGAGCCGTGCCGACGATCGGGACCGCCTGTTCGCCGCGGTGCGGCGGCTTCCGGAAGGTCAGCGGCAGGTCGTGGTGATGGGTCTGGAAGGACTGTCCAATCGGGAAATCGGCGATGTGCTGGGCATCACGGAGAACACGGTCGCAACGCGCCTCAGCCGAGCCCGCAAAGCGCTCCGCGACCTGCTGGGAGGAGGAAGCGCGACATGACGTCTCGACCCGATGAGGAGTGGGCTCGTCTCGGGGCCGTGTGGCGAACCGATGAGCGCGCGGTGCCCGTGGCCGGTGTGCTCGCGGAGCGGGTTAGGCGACATTCGCGCCGGCTCCGCGCCGTGATGGCCATCGAAGTCGGGGTGACCATCGTCGCGCTGGGATTGGTTTGGCGGGCCCTGCCGGCAGTGCCGGTCCGAACGGCCTGGGCCGTCGCGGCCGGACTGCACTCGCTCATCGGCTGGGCGTTCGTGCTGTGGAACCGGCGGGGAATCTGGCGTCCGAGCGCGGAGACCACGCGGGCCTATGTCGCACTCGAGCGGGAACGGATCGAGCGGCAAGTTCGCACCGGATGGTTCGTGATCGGTCTCGTGACGGTTGAGGCGGCACTCTTCGCGATCGTGTCCTGGAGAACGCCCGCTTGGCGCGGATCGCCGGTGCCATGGATACTGGGCGTCGGCATCTTCGGTGGCTTTGCTCTCTGGGGTGTGTGGTGGCTCGTCCGGGCTCGGCGAGCCCGGCGTGAAATCAACGCGTTGGCGGAGACGCTCATCCGCGAGGACAACCAACCCCCTTCATAAAACCGGCTGGTCGGGTATTGCCTCTCTGACTCGATGCGAGGATGAGATGATGGCCCGCGCTTCCGACGTTGGTGATCGTGCTGGGGGCGGTGTCGGTGCGGGCGGCCGGCGCGCAACAGGCCTTGGTGCTCACCGGCGTCACGGTGATCGACGGGACCGGCCCCAAGCCGAGGCCCGACCAGGCCGTCGTCGTCCTCAAGAGCGTGCGCGGGTCGCAGGTCGTGTTCGAGTGGTTCGACTACATGGAGCTCGATTCGCCTGAGATCACGACCGAGGAGGACCTTCGGCACGCGCGGGCAACGTGGCCCCGCGTGCTCGCGTTCACTAAACCTCTCGACGACGCGGGCGTCCTCCTCACCGTCGGCACCGATCTCTCCAATCCGTGGATTGGACCGGCGAGCAATCACCGCGAGCTGCAGCTGCTCGTGGATGCCGGGATCTCGCCCCTCGACGTCTTGACGCTGGCCACACGGAACGGAGCCAAGGCACTCGGCATCCTCGATGATGTCGGTAGGTGGAGGCCGGCAGGCGCGCCGATCTCGTCGTGCTCGGAAGAATCCGGTGGCGGATATCAAGAACGCCCGTTCGATCGAGTGGGTCGTGCAGGGTGGACGGAT
>JBDTOH010000477.1:0-4774 GCA_039933355.1 Gemmatimonadota bacterium
GCTCGTCGGCATTGCGCTGTCGCGCCTCGAGCCGACCGGCCGGGAGCAGCAAGAGGAGCTGCTCCCTTCGGCCGACCCGACTATCGAAACGGATCGGGATCGGACGCTGTCGCGGACGATGGACCGGATCGAGGCCAAGTTCGGGCGGGGCGCCGTGGGGCCCGCGCGCGTCACGGCCGAGGCGCACCGGGATCGGGACCGGTTCACGCCCTGACGGACCATCCAGGCTCGGTCCAATCGCTTGAGTGCGGTCCACCCTTCTGCAGTTGTTTGCAGTGCCCGCCCAGCGCGGTGGGAAATCAGGGAGTGGATCTCGAGCCATCGGATGCAGCATCCGGTACGACCGAGCGGCCGTACTTGCGCAGTTAGGCTTGCGGCCCCATACTGTCTCCCCGTCGCCGCCGGGATATTCGGGGCGATCCTGCCAGGTGAGCTGTCGTTTTTCTCGACAAGAAACGAGGGAAGTCATGAAGCTGCGCTACCTATTGGCGGGTACGCTCACGTACGCGGCCGCTTGTTCCGACGCTCCAACTGCCTCGAACCAGAAGCCAGATCTCCCGGACCTCGCCGCACCCAACGCGTCGTACATCGTGGTGCTCAAAGACAACGCGCCCAGTGCGGCGGTCGTCTCTCTCGATCTCAGGAACAGCTCCGGGATATACCCGGCTCGGGTTTTCCAGCGCGCGCTCAAGGGTTTCGTCGCTCCGCTGAGCTCCACGCAGCTCACCTTCCTTCGAGCTGATGCGCGCGTCAAGTACATCGAGAAAGACCAGATTGCGACGAAGAACGGCACCCAGAGCCCGGTGCCTTCGTGGGGCCTCGATCGGATTGACCAGGCGGCTTTGCCGCTCAACAACAGCTTCACCTACGCGAACTCGGGCGCGGGGGTCCACTTCTACAGCATCGACACCGGCATTCTCTACAGTCATAGCGAGTTCGCGGGGCGGGCATCTCCCGGATTCGATGCGGTGGTACCCGCAAACGGGGCGTTGGACTGCGACGGGCACGGAACCCACACGACTTCGACGGCGGCCGGCACGAAGTACGGCGTCGCAAAGGCGATGACTATCCATGGTGTCCGGGTCCTCGACTGCACCGGCTCCGGACTCTACTCTTGGGTTATCGCCGGCATCGATTGGGTCGCCGCGCATCACATCAGTCCCGCAGTGGCCAACATGAGCCTCGGCGGCGGGTTCTCGCAGGCGGTCAACGATGCTGTGAAGGCCGCGGTCGTCTCGGGCGTGGTATTCACGATCTCCGCTGGGAATTCCAACGCCAACGCCTGCACATTTTCGCCGGCCAGCGAGCCGACCGCGATCACAGTGGGTGCCACCGATCAGGCCGACGCGCGGGCGAGCTTTTCGAACAAGGGCACTTGTCTGGATATCTTCGCTCCCGGCGTCAGTATCACCGGTGGCTATATCGGGGGACCGACCGCCTCGGCGGTGCTGTCGGGCACCTCGATGTCTGCCCCTCACGTGGCTGGAGCGGTCGGTCAGTACCTCTCCGCCAACCCGACCGCGACGCCGGCGCAAGTGGCCGTTGCCCTGGTCGCCGGTGCAGTGAACGGCGTAGTCACCAGCTCTGGAACGGGAAGTCCCAACAAGCTGTTGAACGTGGGCTTCATCGGAGGCGTGACGCCGCCACCGCCGCCGCCGCCGCCACCACCACCGCCGCCACCGCCGCCACCACCGCCGCCACCACCGCCACCACCGCCGCCACCGCCGCCGCCGGGGAATCAGCCGCCAGTGGCACGGGCCGTGGTCAATTGCGTGGCTGGTCGGAGCTGCACGTTCGACGGGAGCACCTCGACCGACGACGTCAAGATCATCGACTTCCTCTGGACCGGACCGGCAGGCGCGACGCTTTCATTCGCGCCGAAGTTCGCCAAGTCCTTCCCAACGGCCGGTCCAAAGTCCGTCTTCTTGACGGTGCAGGATGGAGGGGGTTTGAAGAACCGAATCCAGGTCGGCTTTACGGTTCTGCCCTAGTTAGGCCGATGCAGCCGCTGTGCGTCGGGCCGTCGGAGTCTTCTCCGGCGGCCCGTTCGTATACATTTCCAGCCCATCGGTCGATCAGCTGTCCGGTCGGCCCGCACACGACCAAGGGGTCTTCGTGACCGATCAACTACGGGTGGCGTTTCTCGGACTTGGCGCAATTGGCTGGCCGATGGCCGGCAGACTCGCCTCGCGCTTCCCACTCACGGTATGGAACCGCACCGCAAGCCGTGCCGCCGCTTTCACGGCAAAATTTCCCGCGCGTCAGGCCGGCTCCCCGGCGGATGCCGGTGCGAACGCCGACGTCGTCATGACCTGCTTGCCGACCTCGAAGGAGGTCGAGGCGCTCATCGACGACGGGCTCGGTGCGTCGCTTCGCTCCGGAGCGCTGTTTCTCGATTGCACCTCGGGCGACCCGGCCACCTCGCAGCGCCTGGTGGAGAAGCTTGGTCGCCGCGGCGTCGCCTTTGCCGATTGCCCCGTGAGCGGAGGCACCAATGGGGCGGAGGCGGGGACGCTTACGGTGATGGTCGGCGGGGAGAGCGACGTCGTCGAACGGGCCAGGCCGGTCTTGAGCGCGTTCGGCAAGCTGATCGTACACGTAGGCCCGGTCGGGGCGGGGGACACCATCAAGGCCGTCAATCAGGTCCTCCTGGCGGCCAACATCCTGACGTTAGGCGAGGCCCTCACGGCCATGGTCAAGGCCGGAGTCAACCCGCGGCGCGGCATGGAGGTGCTCAATGCCTCGAGCGGGCGGTCGTTCGTGAGCGAGGCGCTGGTCCCGGACCGGGTTCTCACTGGGAAGTGGCCTAACACCTTCCGGCTCGCGCTGCTCGACAAGGATGTCGGCATCGCCATGGATCTGATCCGCGAGCTCGGGCTCGAGGCGCCGGTCCTCGAGCGGGCCCAGGCCGCCATGGCGGAGGCCCGGAAGGCCCTCGGGGAAGGGGCCGACTATCTCGAGGCGATCAAGCTGAACGAACGGAAGGCCGGGGTCGAGGTCCGCGGATGAGCGCGTACGGCAACACGGTCCGCCATCACGCGGAGATCGTCCTCACCGACGGCCGGATGGTTTCGGGAGAGATTCACCTGCAACCCTTCGCGGAGCTCCACTCCGGTCCCGAGTCGCCTACCGACATGCTCAACCGCGAGGAGCGCTTCTTCGCGGTCTCTCTCGACAGCGGGAACCCGGTCCTCCTCGCGAAAGCCCACGTCGTATTTCTCAAGCTGACCGCTCAACCGCTCATGGCTGATCCGGACAGGGCCTCGGCTGCCAAGAGCATGGAAATGGGAATCGAGCTGGCGACCGGCTTGGTGATCCAGGGAACGATCACGGCCGAGCTTCCTCCGGAGCGGGCCCGCCCCATTGATTTCTTGAACGTCGCGCTCGTCTTTTTTACCCTGTGGTCCCCGGACGCGGTGTATTTGATCAATCGCGCTCACGTGCGGGCCGTCAGCCCGATGTGAGGAGACCGACCGTGGCCAAGCTGGATCGTTTCTTCGCAGTCATGAAAGAGCACGCGGCGGATTCGCTCAGCCTCGTCCCAGGGCAGCCGATCGCGCTGGTCAAAGGCGGCAATTCCCGCCCGATGACCAAAGAACCGCTGACGGGAGCGACGATCGTTTCGCTGATTCGAGAAGTTGCCCCCGGGCCCAAAGCCGACATGGTTGGACCGCGGGCCGAGTTCTCGTTCACGTACGACGCTCCATCAGGAGCCGTCGAGATTCAACTGGCTCCGTCGAATGGCGCCTGCGCCGCGACGATGCGGTTCCTCTTCCCGCCGGCACCACCGGCTGCGCGGCCGTTTGCGATGGTTTCGGTCAAGGAGCCCGAGCTCGACCTCACCAAGCCGCGCGAAGAGATGGAGCGGCTCTTCCGCCTGCTCCACGACGAGGGAGCGAGCGATCTCCACCTCCGTGTCGGCATGGTGCCCATGGTGCGGCGTGACGGTGAACTCGACCGGCTCGATGCCCCGCCGATCTCGGCGCAGGAGCTCGAGCTGATGCTGCAGAGCGTGATGTCGCGCACCGACTTCGCGACCTGGAAGGCCGACGGCGACGCGGACTTCGCGTACGAGATCTCCGGCCTAGCCCGGTTCCGGGGCAATGCCGGGATGGACCGCCTCGGGCCGGTCGGCGTGTTCCGGATCATTCCCGCCACGATCCGCACTGCGGAAGATCTCTTGCTCAGCAAGGAGATTCAGGGCCTCTGTCAGCTCACGAAGGGCTTGGTGCTCGTGACCGGACCCACCGGCTCCGGCAAGTCCACCACGTTGGCCGCGTTGGTCGATCTGGTGAATCGGACGCGCTCCGATCACATCATCACCATTGAAGACCCGATCGAGTTCGTCCACGAAAGTAAGAAGTGCGTGATCACCCAGCGCCAAGTCGGGCTCCATACTAAGTCGTTCAAGTCGGCGCTCCGGGCGGCGCTCCGCGAGGATCCCGACGCCGTGCTCGTGGGCGAAATGCGCGATCTCGAAACCGTTTCGATCGCGATCGAGACCGCCGAGACCGGGCATCTGGTCTTTGGGACGCTGCACACTACCACAGCGGCATCGACGTTGGACCGGATCATCGACCAGTTCCCGGCCGATCGTCAGGCGCAGATCCGGGTCATGCTGTCCGAGTCGCTCCGAGGGGTGATCTCGCAGGTGCTCTGCCGGAGGATCGGCGGCGGGCGAGTCGCCGCTTATGAGGTGCTGCTCTCGATTCCCGCGGTCGCCAACCTGATTCGCGAAGGCAAGACGTTCCAGATTCCGTCGGTGATGCAGACC
>JBDTOH010000478.1:0-4774 GCA_039933355.1 Gemmatimonadota bacterium
CTCGCGAGGGGAAGCTAGACGGCAGGACGGCAGGACGGCAAGACGGCAGGCTTGCGCTGCCCGGCGGGCCAGGACCCCTCGCGTTGCACCACGAAGCAGCGCTATCCCGTCTTCCCGTCTTATCGCTCCCCGTTCCCAATTTCCGATTCGCCACTCCCGATTTCCGACTTCCGATTTTCCAATTCACGATTGACTTGCCGTCCCAATCGCGGGACTTTTCGCACCGGCCACCATTCTCAATCGCGACGCCCGAACCGAGCACTCCGTGACCAACGTCATCCGACTTCCCGATCCTCTCTCGCAGAACCTCCAGCACCTCAGGGCGTCCGAAACGATCGCCATCAGTATGGAGGCCAAGCGCCGCAAGGCTGCGGGCGAAGACGTGCTCGACCTCGGCGCCGGCGAGCCCGACTTCGACACGCCCGGCCCGATCGCGCAGGCAGGCATCCAGGCGATCAACAAGGGGTACACGCGGTATCCGGCCAATCCGGGCATCACCGAGCTTCGGACCGCGATCGCGGAGAACATGAGTCGCCTCTCCAACGGTCGGCCTGTGAATCCGGATCACATCATCGTCAGCTCTGGATCGAAGCAGTCGTTGTTCAACACCTGCTTCTCGCTCTTCGGTCCCAAAGACAAAGTGCTGATCCCCTCGCCGGCGTGGGTTTCGTATCCGCAGATCGTCAGCCTCTCCCGGGCCGAGCCGGTGATGGTAGCGGGCGCGGCAGAGTGGGGGCTCAAGGTGAGTGTGAAGGACCTCGAGCGGGTCACAGACAAGCTGGTCCGTGGTCTCATCCTCTGTTCCCCTTCAAACCCGACCGGCTCGGTCTATACGCTCACCGAGCTCAAAGCGATCGCGGACTGGGCCCGGAAGAACGAGGTCTGGATCATCAGCGACGAGATCTACCGACGGATCTTCTATGGCCCGGGTTGGGCGCCTTCGATGCTCGATCTACCGGACGAATATCTCGAGCGCACGGTCGTCATCACCGGCGCGAGTAAGGCGTACGCGATGACCGGCTGGCGGATTGGGGCCGCGATCGCGCCGCCGCACCTCACCAAGGCGATGGCTGGTCTCCAGAGTCACACGACGACCGGTGCGAATCACATCGCGCAGTGGGCTGCGGCGACCGCGTTCAGCGATCCCAAAGTCGACGAGGAAGTCGTGAAAATGGTCGCGGCGTTCAGGCGGCGGCGCGATTACCTGGTCGGCCGCTTCCGCGACGACGCACCGGGAGTCGAGTTCGTCGAGCCGCATGGGGCGTTCTACCTGTTTTTCCGAGTCGACGGACTCAACCGAGCGAAGCCGGTCACCGGCTCGGCGTTCTGCGAGCGGCTCATCAAAGAATTCGGGGTCGCCATTGTCCCGGGAGCGGCGTTCGGCGACGACCGCTGGGTCCGCCTGAGCTACGCCTGCTCCGACAAGGAGCTGGCCGGGGCGACCGACCGGATCATCGCCTGCTTCCGAGCCTTCGAAGGAGCCGCATGAGGGTGGAGCTCCACCGCCTCCGGCGGGCGTTAGGCGGCCTCGGCATGACGTCGGCGTCCGCGCTGCCGGCAGCGGTGGAGGGAAGAACGGACGAGTACCGGCTGGTCCCCTCCGAGGTGGTCGAGGGCACGGTGGTGCGGGCGATCGCGGTCGGTGCGCCCACGGCCTGCCCCGAGCCGATCGGCTTCCTCGACGGGGTCCAGCGTTACGAGCTCGCCGCCTATGTCGAGACCAGCCCGATCGTCTACGCGGAAATCGCCGCCGCGGTCCGGGAACGGCGGGGCCGAGAGCTCCGGACTGTGGTGACGAAGAGGCGGGCTTTGCTGCTGGGTCGAGCGGGAGTGCTTGCCGCCGCGGGTGCCGAGGCCGGCCATGCGGTCAGAGTTCCGCTCGAAGAAGAAGGTCCGATCCATCCGCTCCAGGAGCTCGAGAACGCCCGGAAGGCAATCGACCGCGCCCGCGCCGAGCTCGAGCGTGAGGTCGGCTACGAGTATCGCACCGGGAGCGACGGCTGGCTCGTGGTCGACGGATCGCTTTGGGAAAGCGAGGCGTGGTCCCACGACCCCCACACGATCGGCGTCTCCAAGAGCCACGCCACCTTGCCGTTCGAGGGCGAGGCGCTCTCGACGTACCTCCGCCTGCCGGTCGGCCACCGCTCCTCCGCCTTCGCGCCCAAGTCCCGCCGCTTCACCCGGGTGTACGCCTGGGGTCTGCGGCTCTGGGCCTGGGAAGGGAAGGACCTGCTTCATGGACTGGTTCGGGTCGAAGCGGCCGCCGGCGACATCACCCTTGCGCGCGCCGACGAAATCTCTCGGTGGCTCATGGCGGAGCGGGCGCCGGTGAGCCGGCCCGATCCGCGGTGGGACCGCCTGTTGTACGGCGTGGCAAGCGTGGAGCGCGGGCTCAAGGCGGCCGATCGGTGATGCAAGACGGCAGGACGGCAGGACGGTAAGACGGTAGAAGCGGCCAGCGACTGATCGGCGGAGCCCGAGCGCCGCGAGCTGGATCCGTTGCTCGGGATGACGTCGCGCGTGCGTCTGTGGTCCAGCGCGAGCTGAGACGCGCTTCTCTTTCCGGTCCCCGTCCTCCGTCCCCTGTCCCCACTATCTTTCCCCTACATGCTCCCCACCGCGCCCCGTCTCATCGGCCGAGTTGTCGCTACTGAGCTCAAGCCCAGCACGCCGCATCAGTTTCTCTTCTGGACGGCGCGGAGCTCGCCGGTGGGCATCGGGTCGATCGTGCGGGTCGAGGGTGACGGGCGGACCGTCTACGGCGTCGTCACCGATGCGTACGCCTACTCGGATCTGATGACGCCGATGGATGCCGTCCTGGGCGCCGATGGCGACCCGGAGAACGATCTGGCGCCGTCCCGGCGGAGCGAGATTCAGCTTTTTCTCACTGCGGTGCTCCGCCACGAGCCAGAAGAGCCGCTCCAACCGGTCCCGTTAGGCACCGTTTTTCTGGCGTCCGACGCCGACGTCTCCGTGGCGCTCCGGATGGACGCGTTCACCACCGGCGCCAGGCCGACCGGAATTCCCGTGGGGGTCTACGCCGCCGGCGGGATGGACGCGCCCGTCTACATCGACGCGGATTATCTCCTCGGCTCCGAGGCGGCGCACCTCAACATCACCGGCGTGTCAGGCCTCGCGACCAAGACCTCGGCCATCGAGTTCATGCTCTCCAGCGTCTTTCAGACGTTCCCGGCTCACAAGGGACGGATCGCCGCGGTCTGCTTCAACGTCAAAGGTCCCGATCTCCTGTTCCTCGACCAGCCCTGCCAGCTCGGCCCCGACGACCTCCATTTATACGACCGTCTCGGGGTTGTTCCCGAAGCATTTCAGAAGGTCCGCTACTATGCGCCGTATCGCCCCGACGGCGTCAACCTCAACACGCTCCGCACCCATGCGGACCTCGCGGGCTCGACCGAGCCGCTCGTCTGGGGCCTGCGTGAGGTTCTCGACTACGCGGAGGTGCTGCTCAACCGCGACGACGTGGACGCCAAGGCGGACGCGTTCATCGACTTCCTGGCCGAGCGGGTCGTCGGGAAGGAGTTCTTCGACGAGACGTTAGGCAAGGTGTTCTCAGTCCGGAGCTTCGCCGATCTCGAGGAGTTCTTCCAGGCGATCTTCCATTTCCTCGAGATGATGGGGAAGGGCGGCGAGATCTGGCGGACCCATCACATCGCCACGATCCGGAAGATCCGCAACCGGCTCGGCAACATCAGTACCCGTTCCAAGGGCCTGGTGACGGACGATGGAGATGTGAACGATCTGCCGTGGGGCAGCTTCGACGATCGGGCGGTATACGTCGTGGACGTCGCGGGGCTCGATCCGCTCGCCCAAGACCTCGTGTTCGCCCGCATGGTCTCCAAGCTCCGCGAGCATCTCGAGCGCCGAGAGCTTGGGGTCGAGCACGTGGTGGTGTTCGTCGACGAGCTCAATAAATACGCTCCGCAGGACGGCCCCGATACCTACGTCCGTAAGATGCTGCTCGATTTGAGCGAGCGAGGCCGCTACCTGGGCCTCGTGCTCTTCTCCGCGCAGCAGTTCCGGTCCCAGGTTCACAAGCGGGTCATCGGGAACGCGGGGACATCGATCTTCGGCCGGCTCGACTCGGACGAGCTTGCGACCCCGGGCTATGGCATCCTCTCGCCCTCGATCAAAGCGAAGCTTGCCTCGCTTCCCAAGGGCGAGCTGATGATCCGCCACCCCCATTTCACCCAGCCGATCTTCGTGCGATTCCCCCGGCCTGCGGTGCTCTCGGGTCGCGAAGGAATCGAACGGTTCCCACCCGAGGCCGAGGTGCCCTTCGACGAGGCGGTGGTCCGCCGGCTTCGGACCTTGGAGCCCAAGGTCGCGGGCAACCGGATCCGCGACCTGATCGCCGGCCGCCCGGAGCAAACGGTGATCCGTGCGCTCCACGCGACGATTCGGACCAAGCCGGCAGACGTCGTGCCCTTCTTCGTCAAATGCCTCGGCCGCGAAGTGGCGACCCGGACCGCCGCCCCGAAGGCCGGGGTGGTTCCGATCAAAGGCGTGGACGATCCGTACGCGTAGGCGGCAAGGCGGTAAGGCGGTAAGACGGTAAGACGGTAAGTGGGCGCCTGGTGATCTGACCTTCCGAAGGCCCGCGAGGGATCTACGCTCTTTCCCCGGGCTCCTGGATTCGGGGGGACCGCGGCGTCCCGTCCTCCCGCGGTGCGCGCTTGCTGCCGTTCCATCCTCCGTCGCATCGTCTTACCGTCTTACCGTCTTACCGTCTTACCGTCTTACCGTCTTACCGTCT
>JBDTOH010000479.1:0-4774 GCA_039933355.1 Gemmatimonadota bacterium
GAGGCCGGTGTTGTTGCTGTGCCACACGACGTCGATACGGTCGGCCGCGCTGTACGGCAGCGGCTTGAGCAGCACGGCATTGACCACGCTGAAGATCGCCGTGTTGGCGCCGATGCCGAGGGCGAGCGTCACCAGCACGACGGCGGTGAAGGCCGGCGCCCGGGCGAGGCTGCGGAAGGCCAGGCGGAGGTCCTGCAGCAGGGTGTCCATGGTGCGCTCCCGTCGAGGAGTTCGGGCGAAGCGGGCGGCGAGCGTATCTCCATTCTCGGCCACGGCGGTCACGATGAGATCGGCAATGAGGCGGGGCCACAGGCGAAGCACGGCGGACACGCCGGTCCCGGCCGCGGCGCGGCGGTCTCGGTAGAACGCGAGCAGCTCGGCCCCATAACGGCGCCGGAACTCTCGCGGCAAAAGCCGGAGGAAGGCCCGGTAGAGCCGCTCGCCCCCGGCGGTGCTCATGGGCGGAACGGCGAGATCACCCGCCGTTCCTCAGCGAGGCGGACCAGCGAACGCAGCCGCACCATCTCGGCGGCGAGGACCTTCTTGCCGAACGGCGTGAGGCGATAGTAGATCCTGCGCTCATCGTTGTGGTGCGCGGGCCGCTGGTCCGATTCGGCCAGACATCCCGCGGCTTCGAGGCGGCGGATGTGACGATAGAGATTCCCAGCCTCCAGGGCGATCCGTCCGCCGCTGTGGTCGAGGATGTCATGGCGGAGACCGTAACCGTGGCGGTCGCCGGCGGCGAGCATGGTGAGGATCAAGGCCTCGACCGGCCTCAAGGGGAGGAGATCGTCGGGGCCTGGCAGGGCTCGGCCCGGCGGCAAGGGCGGCTCCGTGGTGATGGCTGCGTCTAGGGTCGGAATGACTACAGCCGGTTTGATGCGGCGGGCGGCGCGAGCGTTGGAAGCGGTACATGACTCCACGGTGAACGGTGCAATCCCCTCAGAGAGCGAGAGTCCACAGTGTACCCTGGCCGATCTGGTAGAACCGGCGGACTGGGCGACGAGCAGTGCGGAACGAAGTACCAGGTGTGCCCCCGATCGACGGTTCCTACCCGGTTCGTGTTGTCTCTGAGGGGCAACCTGCACGAATACGGAGAGCATGAGATGAAGCGAGTTTTCGTAACGCACGGCCTCCTCGCGGCCGCCATCGTCCTGGGCCCGCTGACCGCCCCATGCGCGGCTCAGGGCTTTAACCTGTTCACCGTCCAGCAAGACGTCGACCTCGGACGCCAGTCTGCGATCGAGGCCGAGCGGCAGCTCACGCTGCTCAACGACCTGAGCGTGGACCGCGACCTCAATCAAATCATCCAGAAGCTCGCCGCGGTCGCTCCGGGCGCGCGCTACCCGTACCTGATCAAGGCCGTGAACGCCGCCGAGATCAACGCCTTCGCGCTCCCGGGAGGCCCGATGTACGTAAACCGCGGACTCCTGGCGGCCGCGCGAAACGAGGCGGAGCTGGCCGGGGTGCTAGCCCACGAGATGTCGCACGTCGCGCTCCGCCACGGCACCAACCAAGCCTCGAAGGCCTATCTCGGCCAAGCCGGCCTCGGCATCCTCGGCGGGCTCCTGGGAAAGAATGGCGGCAGCGCCTCCCAGATCGTGAACGCGATCGGAGGGTTTGGATTGAACGCGGCCTTCCTCACGTTCAGCCGCGACGACGAAGCGGACCGCGGTCGCTTCCTCGGCGCCGGTTCAGTCGCGGCCGATCCCGCCGGTGACCGCCAACACCCAACCCGGGCGGCTCGACGTGCGGGTCGCGGCGCCGTCCTCACGCTTCGTGACCTTCCGACCGCCGAGCGGGTTCTTCACGATTCAGCACCCGGACAACTGGCGCGCGTACGCGGCGAGCTCGGGATTCGCGGTGTCGTTTGCACCCGATGGCGGTGTCGTGGACCAGGGCAACGGCCAGCAGGGCCATGGTCTACGGCGTCATCGTCAACCACTATGCGCCCTTCGAAGGACCAACGGGTCGCTTGGCCGCGAGCCTGCAGCACCACACTATGCGCCGTTCGAGGACAACGCCTCTCAGCGGGGAACGCTGGAGGACGCGACCGACGACCTCGTCCGGCAGATTCTCCGTTCGAACTCGTACCTCCGGGCTGAAGATGGCTCGGCCCGTCCCGAGCGGATCGCCGGATCGCCGGCCTACTCGGTGATGCTTTCCGGCATCTCGCCGGCGACGGGGGAGGAGGAGCGGGTGACGGTGTTCACGCGTCGATTGCCCGATGACCACGTGACCTATGCCTTGTGTGTCGTCCCGGCGCGCGACTACGACGGGTTCAATCGCGCGTGCACGACGATGGTGCGAACACTGACGATCAACGACGCAGCAGGCCACCGGGCGGCCGCGACCACGAGCCTTCGCTCCAGCTTGAGAGGGCGCTCGAAGCGATTAGTCAGATGAAACTCGAGCGGACATCGTCGGGCCGGTGCCCCTCCGGCCCGACGAGACGTACAGGATCTGGATAGACCGGTCCCCGGCTCTCTGCCCGCCTCACTGACTGCCCCGGCGCCCGTTGCGTGGCGCCGCGTCTTTGCATATCGCCCATCGAGTGCGCGAGCGAGCTAAGTTAGTCCGTGTTCCCCAATCACATCGCTCTCGAGGAAGACTGAACCCATGGGCAAAGCTCTCGATGGAAGGGTCGCGATCGTCACCGGCGCCGGCTCCGTCGGCGAAGGCGTTGGCAACGGTAAAGCGGCGGCCATCCTGTTCGCTCGAGAAGGTGCGAAGGTGCTCGCGGTCGACCGCACCCTCTCGGCCGCGGAGGAGACTCGTGGGCTGATCGAGGCGGAGGGCGGAACCTGCGCGGTCCAGCAGGCGGACGTGAGCGTGGCGGCGGACTGCCAGGGGGTCGTCGATGCCTGCATCAAGCACTACGGGCGGATCGACATTCTCCACAACAACGTGGGCATCGAGCTGGCCGGCGGGTTGGCTCAAACCAGCGAAGCGGACTGGGATCGCACGATGGCCGTCAACCTCAAGAGCATGTTTCTGCTCTGCAAAGTGACGATCCCGATCATGGAGGCGCAGGGCGGCGGCGTCGTCATCAACGTGTCGTCGATCAACTCGATCAGGACCCTGCCGGCGCTCTCGCTGTCGTACGCCGCTTCGAAGGCGGGAGTCAATGCCCTGACCCGCGAGCTCGCGGTCGAGTACGCCGCGAAGGGCATCCGCGTCAACGCGATTCTTCCCGGGATGATGAACACCCCGTTTGTCCGGGCCGCGCTCACCGAGGCGTACGGCGGCGACATCGCGGAGATGACTCGGTTCCGCGACGCCCGCTGCCCGACTGGGAAGCAAGGGGAATCGTGGGATGTCGGCCACCTCGCCGTGTTCCTGGCGTCGGACCGGGCCAAGTACATCACGGGCGCGGAGATGATCGTCGACGGCGCCCAGACGCTACGGATCTAGCGCGTGAGCCACATCGACGAGCCGATCTCGACAATCGATACGCACACCGCCGGGGGGCCTGCCCGCGTCGTGCTCTCGGGTCTGCCGCCTTTGACCGGTGAAACGGCCGCAGAGCGGATGCGGGACTTCCAGACCAATCACGACGGGCTCCGCAAGGTTCTGTTGAACGAGCCTCGCGGCCACCGTGGCATGTACGGCGCGGTCATCGGCCCGTCATCCGACCCTAACGCCGACCTGTCGGTGTTCTTCATGACCACCGGCGGGTACCTGCCGACCTGCGTCCACGGATCGATCGGTGTCGCGACGGCGCTGCTGGAGCAAGGCACGCTTAGTCCCCGCCCCGACGGCAACCTCTATTTCGAAACGCCGGGCGGAGTTCTTCGGTTGAGGCCTCGATACCGTGGCAATGAGCTCGGCGAGATCGCGCTCGAGATGCCGCCGGGATTTGTCATCGATCCCAACGTCGAGATCGATGTCGATGGGAGGGCTATCACCGCCGCGGCGGTGTTTTGCGGGGTTCCTTTTCTCCTCGTCGACGCAGGGCAGCTGGGGACATCTCCGGACCAGACAAGCTTGGCTTTCTTCGTGGAGCTCGGGAAAGCGTTGCTTCAGAAGGCCAACGCCGCGCCGGGAAACAATTTTGCGCTGGCGCTCTTTTATCAAGCACTTCCCGGGGGTGGGTTCCAGGATGTCGTCATCGGACGAACCGGCGGGATCGATCGGTCACCGTGCGGAGCTGGGGTCGGAGCACTCGCCGTGAGCGAGCACGCAGCGGGTCGCCTCCAGATTGGCGATGTGCTCACGGTGCGCGGCGTCATTGGCACGACCTTTACCGGGGAAATCCTTCGGGTCGAACCCGCCGGGAGCCAGGCGGGTGCGGTGCCGCAGGTGACCGGCAGTGCGTGGGTCACCGGGCGGCATCAGTTCGCGCTGGCAGACTCCGACCCATTGACCGAGGGCTTTGACCTCGGCGTGTGAGATACCGATCGTGTGTTGCCCTCCGCTCGAGCGCGATGCGGTAGCCCGGACATCGAAGGCGCTCGCCGCCACGATGAATGCGAGTAACCCGGCACGCCCCGTCTGAAACTGCTATCAAGGATCCCAGCCCGAATGCTCATCCGGTCCAGGCCGCTTCACCTGGCTGCGCAGGTGCTCAGTCTCCTTGCCGTCACGCCCCAGTGGACTGCTGCTGCCTGCTTGATGCTGACCTGCTTGAGGAGCGCGCCCGCCGCATCGCAGCAGCTCCGCGTTCACCAGCAATTCGACGTCCGAATGTCGATGCGCGATGGCGTAACCCTCTCCGCCGACGTCTGGCTCCCCGCCGCGCCAGGACGCTACCCCACGATTCTGATGCGAACGC
>JBDTOH010000480.1:0-4772 GCA_039933355.1 Gemmatimonadota bacterium
CATAGAAGAGCACGTCGAACGCCCGTCCAAGAACGAGGTTGAATGCGCCCGACCCCTCGCCCAGCTGATGCTCGCGATCCAGCCCGGCAGCCACTCCAGCCGGCGCGGTCCGAAGGTCGAGCAGGAAAAGCGGAACACCGAGCTCGCCGACAACGCCTTCGATCGAATGCGGGGTGGCGGGATCGAGCGGTCCACTGGCGCCGGAGCAGCCCCATTTCCCCTTGCCGATCAGGTTGCCGATCGTCACCAATCGGTTCCCGAACCTCCGCCTGAGATACGTGCCCGCCACCGCGTTGCCGGATCCGCTGCGCGAGATGCTGGTCTTGACCGGCTCGGCGCTCAGATGGTAGCGCGACGCGAACACGAGAATCTTCCCGGCGGGTCCTTCGCGGTCGACGATCCAGCTCAGGTTGTCCGCTTGGAGGCGATCGCGGATGTCGGTCGCTTCGGAGAAGAAGGTCATCCCGCTCGACGGTTGCCACCCAACCGGCATCTGCCGGAGCCATTCATCGGCGGAGCGCGCGCCGATCGCGCTGCGGTACGCCCACTGGTAGTCGGCCGTCGAGCTTGCGGCGCCGTAGCCGCCTCTCGCCGCTCGTACAGCGCGACCAGGTCGGCGATCGCCGCGGTCATCTGGTCGCGCTCCGGCTGGCTCAGCCGGGAGTATTGGGGTCCGTCGGCGGACCGGGGGTCGAGGCTTACGTTAGGCAGGAGCCGGTCGAGCCTCGCATGGAAATCGGCGGCGGCGGTGGCGTCCACGGTTCCCAGATATAGGAGCGCCTCGTCGAGCCCGGTGCGCAGGCCTCGATTGGCCATCGGGTTGCCGGGGCTTCCGGGAATGTCGAAGCCGTAGAAATGGACCTTGCGAGTGTGTTTCGGGTCGGCGTTATAGTCGCGGATCCAGCGAACCAGGTCTTCGTTCTGCGGCAGCCGGTCGAAGGTCCAGCTGATTCCCTTGGCCAGCACCGCGGCCAGGTCACCAGGCCCGCCTAACACATAGTCGTGCACGGTCCGCCCTTCGACGATCCCCGACTCGATCGCGATCGCCGTGAAGCCGAGCCGTTCGACCAGGTACTGCAGTACCCGGTTGCGAAACTCGAGCGGCTCGGCGCCCGCGTGGACGCCCTCGCTCAACGCCACGATGCTCGCGTTGCCGATCATCCTCCCGAGCGCGGCAAGATCGGTCCGCGACGGGCTCGGCGCGACGCCCGCGAGGGGCGAAAGCGCGCGCTTCGCCCAGCTCAGGAAGGCGTCCCGGCCGGGATCCTGCTGGGCAGCGGCTTTCGTCCCACGGCCCAGCCCAGCCGCGAGCAGGCAGATCGCGAATAGACGGTTCATAGCGGCTCACTCGAGAAAGGAACTGAAGGGCGAATCTACCTAACCCGTGGACCGACGGTCTCAGCGCGGAACCTTCGCCCGCAGCTCCTCGAACCAGTTGAGCACGACGTTGATCCGCGGCCGGCTCCGCTCGGGCGGCCGCTTGAGTAGGAGGAATCGCTCGCCGTCCGCCGAGACGTCGTAGCTGAGAGGCCGGGTCCAGCCGGGGTCGTCCGGATATGGTCCGCTGAAGAGCATCATAGGTTGCCCGGTCTGGCCGTCTCGGAGCTCCATCGTGACCGCCATCACGCTGTCGCCCTTCCGAAACACCAGCTCGCGACCGCCTCGGGTCCACATCGGCTCGGACCCGGTCGTAGGCGACGCTTTCCAGCGCCGTCCGCCCGGATCGGGGAACGATTGCACGTACACGGCGACCTGGCCCGATTCGTCGGAGTCGTAGGCCATCCAGCGGCCATCGGGGGAAATCGCCGGGTGCGCGAGATTGAAGCCGTTCGCGAAGTATCGGGTGGCTTTCGCTTCGCCCTGGAGCGGGACGGTCCACAGCTCGGCGCCACCCGGCCTGCTGAGCTCGAAGGCGAGAAGACGGCCATCGCGTGAGACCGCGCCGGTGTAACGGTCGTAGCCGCCGGTGAGCAGCGGCTCCGCCGGCCGGCTCGCGTCCGCCACCCGGCGATAGAGGTCGAAGAACGGACGCTCGCTAATATAGATCAGCTCCTTGCCGTCCGGCGTCCACTCGGCGCCCCAGTCGCGACCGCCCTCGGAGGTGAGCCGGATGCCGCCCGGGCGCCCGACCTCGAAGACCCAGACATCGCCTAACGAATTCGCAGAGCGGATGTCCGCCGCGACGCGACCGCCGTCAGGAGACAGGCGCGGGTGCTGGTAACGGTCGGCCGTAGGGGTGGCGCGCGACTCGGTTCCAAGCCGGTCGACCAGCACCAGATCGTTCTCGGTGACGTACGAGCTGACCGGCAAGTACGCGAGCGTGCCGTTTTTGGAGACGTCGAACGCCGCGGCACCGTCCGAAGGGTTCATCGCGACGCTGTCGACGACCAGCAGAGCGGTCCGGGTTACCGCGAGGCGCTCGAGGTCGAAGGGCACCGCCCGAATGCTCTCACCGGCCGCAAACAGAAGGTGGCCGCTCGGGACATAGAAGCCGAAGACACCGCCGGTGAGGAGCACGTCCCGCTTGCCGGTCTTGATCGAGAGGACTTCGATGGTCGCGCGTTCGATCGGCGTGTGGTACGCCGTGAAAATCACGTGATCGCCGTCGGGAAGGACCTGGGGCCACCAGTGTCCGAGCTCGCTCTTGGCAGAGTCGGTCGTGGTGAGGATACGCCCGTCGCCTCCGCCCTCGCTCACGATCGAGAGACCGGTGTTGTACGCGCGGGTGTAGACGAGCTTGCCGTTGCGCCCCAAGCTGCCGCCGGCCCAGTCGGCCACGGCGAGATCGATCGCTGGCCGGCGCCCTCGATCAGCCGCATCCGCATCTCGTCGAGCGAGCGATGCACGATCTCCTCGCGCCGCCCGACATTCGCAGTGAGCAGCAAACTGACGGCCGTCGGCGCTGAGACGGACGATCGGGGTGAAGGTCGGCTGGACGCCGGAATCGAGCTCGACGCTGAAGCGGGTCGGCCGGACCACAGGCGGCGCGATCTGCCCGCTTCGGAGAGCCATCCACACGAACGCGACGAAGAGAATCGCCGAGAGCGCCCAGGGAATCGCGGAGCGGCCGCGCGTCGCACCGCTCGCGCGCACCCGGTCCCGGCTCGACGTGCCCGGACTCGCCAGCGCCGCGCCGAGCTCGGCGGCGGTCTGAAACCGGTCGGCCGGGAGCTTTTCGAGCGCACGGGAGACGGCGGCGTCGACGTGGGGCGGGACCGACTTGCGGAGCGCGCTCAGCGGGCGGGGATCTTCGGTCATCACCGGGGCGAGCACCGTTTGCGTATTAGGACCGGTGAACGGAGGCTCGCCGCTCAGCATCTCGTAGAGCACCGCGCCTAACGCGTAGATGTCGGCCCGCCGGTCGACGACCTCCTCGCCGGCCGCCTGCTCGGGGCTCATGTACTGGGGCGTGCCCAGGCTGTGCCGGTGCGGGTGATCCGGCTGCCGCCCCGGCTCCGGGCCAGGGCAATCCCGAAGTCGGCGACGAGCGCCCGACCGTCGTGGAAGAGCACGTTGACCGGCTTGATGTCGCGGTGGACGACCCCGTGGCGATGGGCGTAGTCGAGGCCGCTCGCCACCTCGGCGGCGATTCTCACCGCGTCGGCGACGGCAAGCTGGGTCTCTTCGTTCAGCCGGTCTCGGAGCGAGTGGCCCGTGACGTACGGCATCACGTAGAAGACGGTGCCGTCCACCTCGCCCGAGTCGAACAACGGCAGGATGTGCGGATGGTGGAGGCGGGCGGTGGTCTCGATCTCTTTGAGGAAGCGGCTCGCGCCGATGACGGCCGCGAGATCGGGGTTCATCACCTTGATCGCCACCGGACGGTTGTGCCGGATGTCCCGCGCGAGGAAGACGGTGGCCATGCCGCCGGTGCCGAGCTCGCGTTCGAGAGCATAGCGGTCGGCCAGTGCGGCGCGGAGGCGGTCGAACGGAGTGGCCGGGGGCATCCGCTCAAAGATACGGACGCGAGGGAGGCGCAGCGAGGTTACGACTGCTTCCGATCCTCTCACGTTGAGGTGAGATTGCTTGCTACCGCTTTCGCACGCAGGCAACCCCGGACGGAAGGGTCCATGACCACGAGACGTGCGTTTGTCACCCAACTCGCCGCGCTCGCCGCGCTTCCGTCGTGGCCCGAGACGCCGGAGCTCCTCCTCGTCAATGGCGACCTGCTGACGCAAGAACCCACATTGCCGCGGGCGCAGGCGGTCGCCATCGCGGGGGGACGGATCCTCGCGGTCGGGACGAACGCCGAGGTCCGCGCCCTCGCCCGCGCCGGCACGCGAACGGTCGACCTCGGTAGAAAGGTGGTCATCCCCGGAGTGATCGACGCCCACAACCATCCGTCGTACGCCGGGATCCGCCATCTCCGCGAGGTGGACTGCGACCTCCGCTCGGTCGGCGCCATCCAAGCCGCGCTCCGCACCCGCGCCGGCGTCACGGCCGCGGGAGACTGGGTGCTCGGTTTCAAGTACGACGACACGAAGACCGCCGAGCGACGCTTCCTCACGCGGGCCGACCTCGACGCGGTCTCGACGAACCATCCGATCTTCGTCCTGCACCGCGGCGGGCACACCGCCTACGTGAATTCGCTCGCGTTTTCGCGCGCGGAAGTCACCGAGTCGGTCGCCGATCCCGTGGGCGGCCGGTTTGAGCGGGACGCCGCCGGCAAGTTGAGCGGCCGCGTCGCCGAGGCGGCGATGGAGGTCCTCGCGCGGGCAGCCGCGCGCCCCTACACCCGCGCCGACCTGCAGGCCGGAGTAGCCGAGATCTCA
>JBDTOH010000481.1:0-4769 GCA_039933355.1 Gemmatimonadota bacterium
TCCGCGCAACGCCGGCGTAGTGCTGGTCGGCGCTCAGGGTGGTCGAGCCAAGAGCGAGGCCCGCGGCGTCTATCGGAGCACGGACGGCGGCGTGACCTGGACGAAGACCCTCTTCGTCAGCGACTCCACCGGTATTTCCCGGATGGCGATCGCCGCCGATCGGCCGGACGTGGTCTTCGCGACCACGCGACTAACCGGCTTTCGACCGACCCCGGCGAGCGGGATCACGCCCCGAGGCACGCCCCCTTCGCCTGACGCCCCGACCGGCGCGGGTCTGTTCAAGTCGGTCGATGGAGGGGTCACTTGGAAGGAGCTGACCGGTGGCGGCGTGCCGCGGTTCCAAGGCATGGCCGCCGTCGCGGTGGCCATGAATACCAACGCGCAACGGGTCTACCTGATCACGAACGACGGGCTCTACCGATCCGATGACGGCGGCGCCGGGTGGCGGCAGATGGATCCTTCCGACAAGCGGATCCGCAACGCCCAGGGCGGCTACAACTGCGGCGTGCTGGTCGATACCAAGGACCCCGACATCGTCTACACGTTCGCTACGACGGCCTACCTATCCACCGACGGGGGCAACACGTTCACCGGTTTTCGGGGCGCGCCGGGCGGCGACGATCCGCAGGCCGGATGGATCGACCCGACCAACTCCCGCCGCATGATCCTCGGCTACGATCAAGGGGCCATCGTCTCGTTCGACCGCGGCGGCAGCTGGAGCTCGTGGTACAATCAGAGCACCGAACAGGTGTACCACCTCTCGATCGACACGTCCTTCCCGTACTGGATCTACGCGTCGCAGCAGGACGCGGGGACGATCCGGACCCGCGCGCGGGGAGATCTCGGAGCCGTCTACCCTTTCGACTGGATGCCCGTGAGTGGGTGGGAGTGGGGCACGATCGTGCCGGATCCGCTCGATCCCAACACCGTCTACGCGACCGGGATCGACGTCCTCAAGATCCACATGCCGACTAGCCAGCGGGCCTCGGTGAGCCCGGCGGCCGACCCCGCGCTGCGCCTGCGGCTGTCGTTCTCCCAACCGCTCATCTGGGCGCCGTGGAACCAGCACGAGCTGCTGGCTGGTTTTCAGGTCGTGATGGCGACCACGGACGGCGGCGCCCACTGGCGGAAGTTGAGCCCCGACCTGACCTACCCCTCGGGCGTGACGCCGCCTCCAGACTCGGCCCCGCCGCGGCGAGACGGTCTTCGCCCGGGCGCGATCGAAACGATGGCGGCGTCTCCGGCGGCGAGGGGAACGATCTGGGTGGGCACCAACAACGGCCTGATCAAGGTGACAAAGAACGAAGGGCAGACGTGGGCCGATGCCACGATCCCCAATCTGCCCTACCCGGCGGCCGCGCTGATCGAGAAGGTGGAGGCATCGCCGTTCGCGGGCGGGGAGGCCTATGCCGCGGTGAACGTGCAAGGACTGGGCGACGACGCGCCGTATCTCTACCGCACCCGCGACTACGGCCAGACGTGGCAGAAGATCACCGATGGGCTTCCGGACAGGGAAGCGAACGGGAGCACCGTGCGGGTGGTCCGGGCCGACCCCAAACGGGCGGGGTTGCTCTTCGCCGGGACCGAGAGTGGGATCTATCTCTCGCTCGACGACGGGGATCACTGGCAGTCACTCAAGCTCAACCTGCCGACCACGTCGTTCCGGGACATCGCCTTCGCCGGGAACGACCTCGTGGTCGGGACCTATGGCCGGGGGATCTGGGTCCTGGACGACTACGCGGTGCTCCGGCAAATGACGGCCGAGGTGGCGCGCGAACCGGTGCATCTCTTCAAGCCCGATCCCGCGGTGCGGGTGCGGCGGAACACCGGCTACAACACACCCTACCCGCTCGACGTGCCGCAAGCGCCGAATCCGCCCGACGGAGCGGTGATCTATTACTGGCTCGCGACCAAGCCGTCCAGCGAGATCACGATCGACGTGATGGACTCGACCGGCGCCACGGTGCGGCACCTGTCGAGCGTCCAGCCGCCGCCGGTCAAAGAAGCGGCTCGACCGAACTTTCCTGATTTCTGGCTGGCCAAGCCCTTCCAACTGCCCGCGTCGGCCGGGACCAATCGGGCGGCTTGGGACCTGCGCTACGATCCACCGCCGGCGTTCATTCATAGCTTCGAAATCAACGGGAATCCGGGCGCGTCGCCGCCGTCGCCCGAGGGGGCGCTGGCGCTACCCGGCACCTATACCGTCAAGCTGACGGTTTCCGGGAAGAGCTACTCGAGCAAGATGACGGTACGCAACGACCCGCGCTCGCCGGCGACCGCGGCCGCGCTCCGCGCGCAGCAGGCGCTGGCGGCGAAGATGGATGCGGCGATGCGGGCGTCCTATGACGGGTACCAGCAGGTCGCCGCGATGCGGACGGCGATCGAGGCGATCAAGGTCACGGACCCCACCTCGGACCTCGGCAAGGCGATCAAGGCGTTCCACGCCCAACTCGACTCGGTGGGTGGAGTCGCCCTGGAGGATCGCCCGTTCAGCTTCGGGTTCGCGGGCAAGCCCGAGACCGACCTCTTCTCGGTGCACGAGCGGCTGCAGACTCAGTTCATGAGCCAGGACACCGGAGACCTGGCACCAACCGCGGCGGCGCTCTCGGGGTTCGCGCGGGCGTGTCGGGACCTCACCCGCACGCTGAGGTGGTGGCAGGCACTCACTGGCGACGAGTTGCGGGCGATCAACTCTCGATTGGTGGCGGTCGGACAGACGGCCATCACGGCACCGCGGGGGGTACCGGCGCCGAGGTGTTGATCGCGCGTTGGGGATCCAGGGGGAGTGCCGTCTTCGCGAGATCGACTGGGATCGGTGCCGGCTTGGCGTCGATCGTTCCACACGCCCGGGGGGTGGGGTGGTTTGTGTGGCTCGCGTCGGGAGGAACGACGGTCGAACCGTCATCATGATCGCGACGATCCAACTCCTTTTGGTGAACCAACCCGTTGGTGGCGTGAGGCCTAACGGACCGCGCTTCTGCTGCAGCGCGCCACCAGATACCTACCTCAAGACCCCGAACGCCGCCGCGCTGGCAGCAGCAAGGGGATAATAGATAGAGGGGGCGAAGTGTCAGTAGAGTTTGTCCCATCCGTACACCTGGACCTTGTCCCGTCGGAGTCGAGGTCCAGCTTGGCGCTGATCGAGTCGGCCCGCGAATCCGACGTCGAGAACGCGCCGACCAGGGAATCGACCCGAGTGTGCAATTATCTCCGTCATTTCTTTACACTCTGAGGCCGTCAGCTACATTACTCGCCTGGCGGATTGCGGGAACGACCTCAGCTGGGGCTTGTCGTCATTTGAGCCGAACCAAAGCGCAGACGAGGTGGAGGCCGGCGAGGAAACTCCGGCGCGAGTCCCGGGCCATAGCGCTGCTTGCGGTTGCGGGCGTTGCGTTGGTAGGAACGTTCAACGTCATCCCAGCGGCGCTCTTGAGTGGCAGCTACCGCTGGTACAGCGACTGGGCGGCCATGCAGACCGCGCTCGCGGGCGCGCTGAGTACGCTCTGGCGAGAACAAGCTTCATCATTGCCTCCCGAGTTGGCCCGGCTTGTCGACTATTGGCTTCTCTGGCATGCCATCAAGGTCGTGATCTGCATTGCGACGGTCTCAGTCTTCACTGCACTTGGGGTCGCGCTCTGGCACAGATACCTCAACGCGACTCAACGGGCCGCGTTCTGGAGGTGCGGCGCCACGGTCGCAACGATCGTCGCCACCCTCGCGACCGGCGTACTGGTGCTGAACGTCCAGGCTACTGCCGTGCCGCTGGTGGCGCTCCTGCCGGCGCTACCGGCAGGGAGTCAAAACCACGACCTCGCCGACGCCGTAAACGAAATCCGGGCCGCGGCGTCCGATCGGTCGAACCCGTACGGCGCGTCGCCTGCCCTGTCCTTACTCCTTCGTCAGGTGGAGCGCTACTACTGGGTATTGGCCTCGCTGTCGGCTGTGCTGGCCTTGGCGATGGCCTCGGCCAGCATTCTTCTCTGGCGACGGCGCGGAGCAACAACGGTCGATGCTTCGAGGTCGAGATCCATATGCTCGACGGTAGGTGTCGTTACGGCTCTGACGGCAAGCGTCCTCCTGGTCGGCGTGGCCGTTGGCGTTATCTCCGCACTGCAGCCGCTGGATTCCCTCGTTGGACTGCTGGCGGGGGTGTAGTCCCCGGGTTGGGGTGATGTTCTGGCTGGCGTAGGCGCGAGGGGGGTCGGGGGCTTCCCGCTGGACAGGCGGAGAGGAAGAGTCTAGCGAAAACCGCTGTTAGGCTAACAGGCAGACCGGGTTCCTGGTGACGTACTGGCAAATTCCCGGATGGGGATAGCGGCCGGCCGATCCACCCTCCAGCGGTCGCGCCCAGGGCTACCCGGATGCCAATTTCGTGGATCCGGCGGCTCACGCCATACGATACCATGCCATAGAGGCCAATGGCGGCGAGGAGTAACCGACATACGGCAACCAGCAGGATACCGACCGTATTTGTTCGGAGCGGCGTGAGGGTTTCAGCGAGTTCCTGTGCGACGGGACCGGCGTCCGACGGCTGGGTGGGAAGCGCCCTTTGAAGGACGATCCGGACCGAGCCAAGGATTGCCGATGGGGTGCTCGCTCGCGAGCGGACTAAAATGAACTTACCGCTCGAGGTCGTTTTGGGCATGGGTCGGTAGACGTAGGGAGATTCGGGGTCGGTAAACAGCATTCTGGTGTATCGACCGTTCCCCACCACGCCGACGACCGTGAGCCAGCCCGCCGACTCTTGAACGGCACCCAACTTGATCCGG
>JBDTOH010000482.1:0-4768 GCA_039933355.1 Gemmatimonadota bacterium
GGGGTGTCGCGGCTGATGCCGGACCGGACCAGCGCGACGCTGTTGCAGGCATAGGTGTGCCCGCAGGTCCGGGTCAGCACGACCGGCCGGTCCGGCTCGGCGCGGTCCAGGTCGGCCCGATCCGGCGGGCGGCCTTCGGCGAGCCGCGCTTCGTTATATCCCCGGCCCAGCAGCCAGGCGTCAGGCGGGAGCGTCGCCGCCTTGTCCCGGATCCGTTCCGTCAGCTCGGCCAGGCTGGTGACCCGTCGGAGATCGACCATCGAGGTAAGCAGGTGGCCGATCTTCCAGATGTGCGCGTGGGCGTCGATCAGCCCGGGGACGACGGTTGCGCCGCCGAGATCGATTCGCTCGGTGTGGGGCCGGGTCAGGGCGAGGATATCGGCGTCGCTTCCGACCGCCACAATGCGACCGCCGTGCACGGCCATCGCTTGAGCAACCGGCACGGCCGCCGACTGGGTCAGCAGCACGCCGTTATGGAGGATCAGGTCGGTCATACCGAGCAGGTCAGCGCGCCAGCGCCGGTGCACCGCGGCCCGCGGCGACGAAGCCGATCGCGTCGCCGAGGACGCCGAGCCCTTCGCGGAGCTGATCATCGGTGATGACGAGGGGCGGGAGCAGGCGGATGCAGTTGCTGAAGAGCCCGGCCCGCATGGCAATCACTCCGCCTTGGACCGTGCGTTTGATGATCGCGAGCGTTTCCTCCGGGGCCGGCTCTTTGGTGGTTCGGTCGCGGACCAGCTCGGCGAGCATCATGGGGCCGAGCCCGCGGACATCTCCCACGAGACTGTGAGTGGCGGTCCAACCGCCCATCACCTCGCGCATCACGTCACCGAGGTGGTTGGCGTCCGCCAGGAACTCGGGCTTCCGAATCGTTTCGACCGCCACGATCGCGGCGGCGCAGGCGACCGGGCTGCCACCGTATGTCCCGCCAATGCCGCCGAGATGGGCGGAGTCCAGGATCTCGGCGCGGCCGGTGACGGCGCTGATCGGCATGCCCGCGCCGAGCGACTTGGCGCTCACCACGAGGTCGGGGACGACGCCGGCGTGTTCGATCGCGAAGAGCTTGCCGGTCCGGCCGAAGCCGCATTGGACCTCGTCGGCGATCATGACGATGCCGTGCTGCGTGCACAGCTCGCGAATCCGTCGGAGGAACGGCGCGGGAACGGGAAGGAAGCCCGCCTCGCCCTGGACCGGCTCGATGATGACGGCCGCGACGGCGGACGGGTCGACCTGGGCGACGAACGCGAGCTCGAGCTGCTGGATGCTCCAGTCGAGGTACTGCGCCTCGGTCATCCCCGCCGGCGTGCGGTAGAGGTTAGGCAGCGGCAGCCGGACGATCTCCGGCGCGAACGGGCCGAAGCCTTTCTTGAAGAGGCCGTACTTGCTCGTCAGGCTGAGCGCGAGCAGGGTCCGCCCGTGATAGCCCCCCTCGAAGCAGATCACCGCGGGCCGGCCGGTGTAGCGCCGCGCCAGGTTCACCGCGTTCTCGACGCTCTCGGCTCCGCTGTTGGCGAGCAGCGTCTTCTTCGGGAAGGAGCCCGGCGTGATCTCGTTCAGCAGCTCGGCGAGCCTGACATAGGGCTCGTAGGTGGCGACCAGGATGCTCGTGTGCACGTATCTGGCGGCTTGGTCGGCGATGGCCGTGACGACCGGCTCGGGGCTGTGCCCGACCGCGAGCATCCCGATCCCGCCGACCAAATCGATGAAGGTGCTGCCGTCCACATCGTGGAGCAGGGCGCCGGCGGCGTGATCGATGACGACGTCGGTCGCCTTGCCTAAACCGGACGGAACGGCGGCGGCGCGGCGGGCGAGCAGCTCGCGGCTCTTGGGGCCGGGAACTTCGGTCCTGAGATTGATGAATCCCATGGTCATTCCTCGGTGTTAGGTCCGAACGGCGCCGGTCACGTCCTTGGCCGCGTCGAGCACGATCAGCACCGCGTGGTCGTCGCAGATCGGATCGTGCAGATGATCCGGCAGCAGCGCCCTGATCTCGAAGCCGACGTTGAGCTGCATCGATAGCGTCGGGTCGCTGACCCTGCCGCTCCGCAGTCCTTCATAGTACTCGACGGCGCTCATCTCGTCCTTCCGGGCGCCGAACCCGCTCATCATGCCGGCGGTCACCTGGCCGCGCAGGCCTAACCGCCAGACCAGCTCCTGCCGCGCCGCATAGAGCGCCTGGGCGAGCCCTCGTCCCCGATAGCCGGGATGGACGCCGAGGTCGGCGCCGTAGAGCCAGTCGCCGGTGGGCTCGTGGGAGGTGAGCCAGCCGCCCTGAATGATCTCGGCGAAGGTATGGGAAGGATGGGCGAAATCAAAGTGCCGGCGGATGGTGCTGGTGGCGGCGACGACCCGGTCGCCGTCGAGAGCGACGAACTGGCCGTCCGGGAACAGCTCGACGTGCTTCCGGTAGTGCGCGGATTTGAACCGCTCGGAGTCGGCGAGGGAAGGGAAGACGAGGAGCTGGAGCGCTTCGAGCTGGACCGCGTGCTCCAGGCGAGTCGAGGCGGTTACGAGCCCGGACGGCAGGCGGCGAAAATAGTCGGCCGGGCGAGGAGAGCTCATTCCTTTGGGGAGCCCCACTGCCAATTCCTGATCTCCGGCAGGTCCTGACCGTGCTCGTTGATGTACTGCCGGTGCTCGATCAGCTTCTCCTTGAGCTGCCGCTTGAGATCGGTGCCCTTCGCCCCCGTCTGGGGCAGGCGATCGATCGTGTCCATCACCAGGTGGAAGCGGTCCAAGTCGTTCAGCACCGTCATGTCGAACGGCGTGGTGATGGTCCCCTCCTCCTTGTAGCCGCGGACGTGGATGTTGCCGTGGTTGGTGCGCCGATAGGTCAGCCGGTGGATCAACCACGGGTAGGCGTGGAACGCGAAGATGACCGGCTTGTCCGTGGTGAAGAAGTCGTCGAACTCCCGGTCGCTCAGGCCGTGCGGGTGCTCGCTGTCCGGCTGCAGCTTCATGAGGTCCACGACGTTGACCACGCGGATCTTGAGGCCGGGCAGATGCTCGCGCATGATCGAGACTGCGGCGAGGGTCTCGAGGGTGGGCACGTCGCCGCAGCAGGCCATGACGACGTCCGGTGCGCCACCTTCGTCGTTGCTCGCCCACTGCCAGATGCCGATGCCGGCGGTGCAGTGCGTGACGGCGGCTTCCATCGTGAGCCACTGCGGCGCCGGGTGCTTGCCGGCGATCACCACGTTCACGTAGTGACGGCTCCGGAGGCAGTGGTCCATCACCGAGAGCAGGCAGTTCGCGTCCGCCGGAAGGTAGACCCGCACGACGTCGGCCTTCTTGTTCACGACGACGTCGATGAACCCGGGATCCTGGTGAGTGAAGCCGTTATGGTCCTGGCGCCAGACATGCGAGGCCAAGAGGTAATTGAGCGAGGCGATCTTCAGGCGCCAGGGGAGGCGCGCGGTGACGCTCAGCCACTTGGCGTGCTGGTTGAACATCGAATCCACGATGTGGATGAACGCCTCATAACAGTTGAAGACACCGTGCCGCCCGGTGAGGAGGTATCCCTCGAGCCACCCCTCGCACTGGTGCTCGCTGAGCATCTCCATCACCCGTCCCGCGGGCGCCAGGAACTCGTCGTTAGGTAATGTGGCGGCCTCCCATTGGCGCGCCGTGGTCTCGAACAGCGCTTCCAGCCCGTTCGAGAGGGTCTCGTCCGGGCCGAAGACCCGAAAATTGCGCTGGTCGTCATTGAGCTTCGCCACGTCGCGCAGGAAGGGTCCGAGCACATGGGTGTCGCCGATCCCGCGGACCCCCGGTGAGGGGACGTCCACGGCGTAGTCGGAGAAGTCCGGCATCCGGAGGTCGCGGAGCAGCTTGCCGCCGTTTGCATGGGGGTTCGCGCCCATCCTGCGATCGCCCTCGGGCGCGAGCTCGGCGAGCTCCGGTTTGAGCCGGCCGTGCGCGTCGAAGAGCTCGTCGGGGCGGTAGCTCCTCAGCCACTCTTCCAGCAGCGCCAGGTGCTCCGGATGTGCGGCCGGGTCCGAGAGGGGGACCTGGTGCGAACGAAAGGTGCCTTCAATCTGCCGGCCATCGACGACCTTCGGTCCGGTCCAACCCTTGGGCGAGCTCAGGACGATCATCGGCCAGCTCGGACGGGTTAGGACGCCGTGCGAGCGGGCGTCCTCCTGAATTCGGCTGATCTCCTCGACCACCGTGTCGAGCGTGGCGGCCATCGCTTGGTGCATCGGCCCGGGCTCATGTCCCTCGACAAAGTACGGCGTCCACCCGTAGCCGCGCAGCAGCTGCTCCAGCTCGTCGCGCGGGATCCGCGCGAGAATGGTCGGGTTGGCGATCTTGTAGCCGTTCAAGTGCAGGATCGGGAGCACCGCGCCGTCGGTCGCGGGATTCAGAAACTTGTTGGAATGCCAAGCCGTGGCGAGCGGCCCGGTCTCGGCCTCGCCGTCGCCGACGCAGCAGGCGACGATCAGATCGGGATTGTCGAACACCGCCCCGAACGAATGGCTGAGGGAGTAGCCCAGCTCGCCGCCCTCGTGGATCGAGCCCGGGCATTCCGGCGATGCGTGGCTGGGGATACCGCCGGGAAAAGAGAACTGGAGAAACAGCTTGCGAAGCCCGGCTACGTCCCGGCTGATGTCGGGATAGATCTCGCTATACGTGCCCTCGAGATACGTGTTGGCGACGACGGCCGGTCCGCCGTGACCGGGGCCCGAGACGTAAATCATGTCGAGGTCGTACTTCTTGATGACCCGGTTCAGGTGGACGTAGATGAAGTTCTGTCCCGGCGTCGTGC
>JBDTOH010000483.1:0-4764 GCA_039933355.1 Gemmatimonadota bacterium
GCGAAGTGGCCGTTTTGAGGCCGGTTGTCCTTTGACCTCGAGCCGACAGTGATCGAGCCTCCGCCTTATATTGCTTCCCGGCCCCTTTACCCAGCGGAGCGCGCGCTCAGTGTCCACCAGGAACCACTTCGACGTGATCATCGTAGGCGGCGGCCCGGCCGGGCTGTGCGCCGCGATGTATGCCGGCCGCGGAATGCTCCGCGCGGTCCTCCTCGAGCGCGGCGTTCCAGGCGGCGAGCTGCTCAACACCGAGAAGATCGAGGACTATCCCGGCTTCGTCTCGATCCTCGGTCCCGAGCTCGCCGAGCGGATGACCGAGCACGCTCAGGCGTTCGGCGCCGACATCCGCCAGGAGAATGTCGAGCGGATCTACCGGCTGGACGACGGCACCTTCCGGGTGACGACCAGTCTCGAAGAAGAGTTCTTCGCGCCAACCGTGATTCTCACTGCCGGCGGCACCCCCACCAAGCTCGGCGTCCCCGGTGAGCAGGAGTATGCGGGGCAGGGCGTCTCGTATTGCGCGGTCTGCGACGGCGCATTCTTCAAGGGACAGGTCATTGCGGTGGTCGGCGGGGGCGATGCGGCCGTCGAGGAAGCGGATTACCTCACCCGTTATGCGTCCAAGGTCTACATCGTCCACCGGCGCGGCGAATTCAGAGCCTCGAAGGTGGTCCAGGCTCGGGCGTTCAAGAACCCGAAGATCGAGGTGATCTGGAACAAGCAGGTCCTCGAGCTGGTCGGCGATCACACCGGCCTCCAGGAGATCGTTCTCGAGGACACGGTCACCGCCGCTATCTCGAGGTTCGCGGCGACGGGCTGCTTCATCTTCATCGGGTTCAAGCCGAACACCGGTCTCGTCCAGGAGCATTTCGACCACGACGCCAACGGCTACATCATCACCGACGACCGGATGATGACATCGATCCCGGGCCTCTTTGCGGCCGGAGATCTCCGAGTCCAGCTCACTCGACAGGTCACCACGGCTGTGGGCGACGCAACCACCGCGGCGATCGCGGTCGAGAAGTATCTCACCGAGCGGAAGAATCAGCTGGTGGCATAAGGACCGCATGAGACCCGACATCGTCTGCATTCCAAACGGCGTCTTCGCCGAGAACTGCTACCTGATCTCGCCGGCGGGATCCTCCGAGGCCGTGATCGTGGATCCGGGCGACGAGGCGGAACGATTCCTCGAGGAGGCGGAGACCCGCGGACTCACCATTCGCGAGATCTGGCTCACCCACGCGCATATCGATCACATCACGGGTGTGGGCCGCGTGAAGGCCGCGACTGCCGCCCCCATCTTTCTCCATCCGGCGGACCGCGAGCTCTACGACAACCTGGTGCAGCAGGCGAGCTGGTTCGGGCTCGAGGTCGAGCCGGCGCCACCGCCGGACCGAGCCCTCGCGCATGGTCAGACACTGACGTTCGGTCCGCTCGCCTTTGCGGTCCGTCACACGCCCGGCCATTCACTTGGCAGCGTCTGCTTCGTCGGCGAAGGCATCGTGATCGGCGGCGACGTGCTCTTCCAGGGTTCGATCGGCCGGACCGACCTTCCCGGCGGCAGTCTTCCGCAACTCCTTACGAGCATTCGCACCGAGCTGCTGGTCCTTCCCGAGCCGACGATCGTCTATCCCGGGCATGGACCCGACACCACGATCGGGGTCGAGCGCCGGACCAACCCGTTTCTTCAAGCCGTCGAGACCGCTCCACCCGCGCGATGACCGTTCCGCCCGAGCCGAGCCGGGCCCGGAGGCTCGTCCTCGCGCACGGCTGGAACGCGACCGCATACCAGATCCTCAACCCGGGCATCGATCACTGGTTCTCCGCGGCCGGCGACGCGGTGGTGGGTTACGTTAGGCGCCATCGGGTCCGGGTCGTGGCGGGCGCGCCGGTCTCGGCGGAGGAGCGCTTGCCCGCGGTCGTCGAGGAGTTTGCGGCCGCCGCGCGGCGGCAGGGTGACCGGGTCTGCTACATCGGAGCGGAAGCACGTTTGGAGCGGGTCTATCGCGAGGATAGTCGGTCCGATTTCGTGCTGCTCGGATCGCAGCCGGTCTTCGATCCCGAGCTTTGGGAAGCCCGGCGCCGGGCGTCGGTGCGGGCCAACCTCAACCGCGCCCGCAACAAGGGCGTCACCGTCGACGAGTGGCCGGCGGAGAAGGCCGCCGCGCATCCCGCGCTTACCGGTTGCCTTGCGTTCTGGCTCGCCCGCCGTGGCCTTCCCCCGATGCACTTTCTGGTCGAGCCCGATACGCTGAGCCGGCTCGAAGACCGGCGGGTCTTCGTGGCGATCCGCAGCGGCGTCGTCGTGGGTTTCTTGGTGGCGTCGCCGGTGCCGGCCCGCGACGGATGGCTCATCGAGCAGATCATTCGGGGCGAGGGGGCCGCCAACGGGACCGCGGATCTGCTCATCGATCGAACCATGCGCGCGGTCGCCGCCGAGGGAAGCCGCTATGCGACGCTCGGCATGGCCCCGCTCTCGCACCGAGCCGGCACCGCGTTCTCCAACCCACCCTGGATCCGGCCTCTCATCGCCTGGGCCCGCGCGCATGGAAGACGGTTCTACAACTTCGACGGCCTCGACGCGTTCAAGGCCAAGTTCGATCCGGTTAGGTGGGACCCGGTGTTCGCGATTGCGCACGGGGGACGGTTCTCCCCTCGCATGCTCTACGCCATGCTCGCGGCCTTTGCGCAGGGCTCGCCGATCCTGGCCGTCGCTCGCGGGGTTGTGAAGGCTGCCGGAACCGAGCTCAGCGGACTCACGGGGGGGGAGCGATCGCGACGAGCATGACGGTCCGCTCGAGCGCCGACGCGACCCCGTGCGGGATATCGGCCGGCGCCCAGACCATCTCACCCGCCTCGGCGACGAAGGTGTCGTCGCCCACGAGCATTCTCGCCTTTCCCGAGATGATCAGGTAGAATTTGTCCGCTCCATGATGGGTGTGAACCGCTTGGGCCTGACCGGGTTCGAAGCAGTTGAGGCCGACGAACAGGTGGCTTCCCCGGACCAGATCCACCTTGGTGGCCCTCGCCGCGGTGAACGCCGCCTTCGCGGCGGGTTTGATCAGTTTGTCTCTCATGAGCAGGGCGCCTCCGACACCCGTCATCCGGTGCGACGCCGCGCAATCTAAACCAGATCCTCGGGCGAACACCGTTCCGGGACGACACCGACTCGAATCATGTCCTTCCGCACCGAAAAAGACTCGTTAGGCGAGAAGCCGGTCCCGGCCTCCGCGCTCTACGGCATCCAGACCGTTCGTGCCGTCGAGAACTTCCCGATCTCCGGGCTCCGGCCGCTGCCCGTGTTCGTGGACGCGGTGATCTGGATCAAGCGCTCGGCCGCGCTCGTCCACAAAGAGACCGGCCGGCTCGAGGCTCGCCTCGCCGACGCGATCGTCAAGGCCGCCGACGAGATCCTGGGCGGGAAACATCGCGATCAGTTTGTCGTGGACGTGTATCAGGCAGGCGCCGGTACCTCGCATAACATGAACTGCAACGAGGTCCTCGCCAACCGCGCCACCGAGATCCTCGGTGGCAAACGGGGGACCTACGACCCGGTCCACCCGAACGATCACGTCAACATGGCGCAGAGCACCAACGACGTCATCCCGACGGCGATTCGGCTCGCCGCCCTCGCGACCTTGCCCAAGCTGCTCGGCGCGGTCCACGGCTTGGCGGAGACGTGTCTGGCCAAGGGCAAACAGTTCGATCACGTCATCAAGTCCGGCCGGACCCATCTCCAGGACGCGACGCCCATCCGGCTCGGTCAGGAGTTCACCGCGTACGGTCATACTGTCGCGCGCCACGAGCAGAAGCTGGTGGAGGCGGCCAAATGGCTCAGAGCGATGCCCATCGGCGGCACCGCCGTCGGGACCGGCCTCAATGCCGAGCCCGAGTATCCCGGACTGATGGTCGAGCAGCTCCGTCAGTTGACCGGCCTCGATCTCGAGCCCGGTGAGGACCGGGTTCAGTTGATGCAGTCGATGGGAGACGTCGCGACGATGAGCGGGGCACTGCGCGCCTTCACGCTCGACCTCAACAAGATCGCCAACGACATTCGGCTGATGGTATCCGGCCCGCGCACCGGCATCGCCGAGATCGTGCTTCCGCCGGTGCAGCCGGGCTCGAGCATCATGCCCGGCAAGGTCAACCCGTCGATCGCCGAGATGGTGAACCAGGTGTGCTACCAGGTGATCGGTCTCGACACGACGGTGGCGATGGCGTCGGAGGCCGGCCAGCTCGAGCTCAACGTGATGATGCCGGTGATCGCCCACAACATCCTGTTCGCGCTCGAGCTCCTCGCCAATGCAACGACCCAGTTCGACATCGCCTGCCTCCGAGGAGCCGCCGCCGACGAGAAGCAGTCCGCCCATTGGCTCGAGCGGAGCCCGGCCCTGGTCACCGCGTTAGCACCGAAGATCGGCTACGCCGAGGCGGCGAAGCTCGCGAAAGAGGCGATTGAGACCGGCCTCACGGTGAGGGAGCTGGTCGTGAAGAAGGGGATTCTCCACGGCAAGGAGCTCGACGACATTCTCGACCTCCGCGCCATGACGGAGATCGGAGTGCCCGGCGGCAAGGGCCTGCCTGGGGGCGGATGAGAGGGCGGTAGGGCGGTAGGCGGTAAGACGGTAGGACGGTAGGACGGTAGGTTATTCCGCCCGTCGTTCAGGATCATCGCTCTTGCCCGGCCGGTGCCGATGGTGGAGTTTCGGCCCGTCTTACCGTCTTACCGTCTTACCGTCTTACCGTCTTACCGTCTTACCGTCT
>JBDTOH010000484.1:0-4749 GCA_039933355.1 Gemmatimonadota bacterium
GCGCCCGAGAGGCCGCGGGCAGGGAGACCACCATCAACGCGGCGAGCCGGCAGCAACGGCGTAGCGTCATCGGATCAGCCAAGACTGGTGCGGATTACCAGGCGTCCGGGCCGGGAGCCCGCCGGCTTCGTGGGCTCCGAGCGAGCGCGGGCTCGACCGGGTCGGCGGAGCGGCTGCTGAGAAGGGCATCGCTGATCGGAGCGATGATGTGCTCTTGAGGCGCCGGCTGCGCGAACAGCGGATGCCGTCCGGAGGGCACACTCGAAAGAATCGACGCACCGAGGAGTTGGGCGATCGCGGCGCGCGCGGCCAGCATTGGTTCGGGCGTCAGCCGCTCGGTACGGAGAAACTCGGCCAACCGACCGACTGCGGGCTCGAGGACGCCCTCGCGGTAGCGGGTTACCAGCTCGGGAAAGTTGTTGCCGTCGGATACGACGATCCGGAGCAGGCTTGCATGCGGCTCGCCGCGGGTCGCGGTCCACAGATCGCCGAGCCACGTCCGGAGCCGAGCGCTCAGCTCGCCGTCCTGACCCAGTGAGGGAAGCGGCGACCCGAGCCCCCCTTCGATGAGAGCGCCGAGGAGGGCCTCCTTGTCGCGGAAATAGCGGTACACGGTGCCGACTGTGACTCGGGCCTTCTCCGCAATGTCCTCGATCTTGGTGGCAGCAAAGCCGCGCTCACCGAAGAGGTGCAGCGCGGCGTCCCTGATCTCCTCGGGACGGGCATGGCTTCGCCGCTTCCACGTGCGGCGTCCCGAGGAGCTCAGACCGGCTTGGAGAGGCATGGCGGATTATAGCGGGAGCCCACGCCGCGAGCCACCTGCGGTCGCACATAAAAACAGGGCGAGTCGTTTGACTCGCCCTGTTTCCGTGCACCTGCGGCGCTCCGACGTTAGTTGTCTTCCTTCTCGATCTTGCTGCTGATCGTCAGCCGGGACTTGTTCCGCATGATCTCGAGCTTGACCGTCTCACCAGGCTCGTACGTGCGGAGAATCCTGAGCAAGCTCCCGGGGCCGGTCGGCTTCCGGCCGTCGACGCTCAGAATCACGTCTCCGCCCTTGAGCCCTAACGACGACTTGGCGGGCGCGTCGATCACCAACACCCCTTCGCTCGTGCCGAAGTAGCTGCCGAGATCGGGATTGAGCGGCGCCAGCTCGAGGTCGGCGAACGCCCCGCCGAAGGTGAACCAGTTGGCCGCGCCTTCGGGCCCGCCCCGGAAGAACGTCCGGGTCCCGGGCATACCCGGACGGCCGATCCCTTCATTGGGAATCCGGATCGGGTCGCCGTCCGGCCCACCGAACGCGAAGATGTTCGGGCCGAACCGCTCGTTGCCGGTCACCAGTTGGGTCGTTTTGGTCTGGTCGCCCCGCCGGTATTCGATCGAGATCGTATCGTTAGGCTCGAGCTTGGCTGCGAGCTCGATCAGCCGAAGGCCGGGAAGCGACTTCTCCTCTTCGGTGTCGTCCTCGCTCCTCTGCCGGAGCGACCGCTCGCGGACCGTGAGCGCCTTACCGTTGAGCTTGGTGATGACGTCGCCGGACCGAAGTCCCGCCTTCGCGGCCGGCCCGCTCGGCGTCACCGACTCGATCGTCGCGCCGACGCTGTCTTTCTCGCTCTTACGGAGATCGACCGTGACGCCGAGGCGGGCCCGCCGGTTCCCGATCAAGTCGGAAGGGCGAATCTGTTCCCCGTTGACCCACAGGCGTCCGGGCTCGCGGGGGCGCTGCTGGGCACTGGCCGCAGAAACCGGGCTTGCAGCAGACACGACGGCCATCCCGACAGCGGCGAGAGCAAGAACGCGAGGTGAAATCATATCTATCAACTCCTGGGGTCAGAACCCCACGTAGTGAGCACCTGTCATGTGAACATCCATCAGCGCGTCGAGCAATCCGACCCGCTCGCGCCACAGCCGCAGCGCCTGCTGGTCGCGAAGGATCGGGTCCATCAAATGCACCATCTGAAGCTGATTGTCGACCCGAGCAAGCCGCTCTTCGAGCGAGGTCGTGATCCCGATGGCGCGTCCGTCTACGACCTGCTGATCGGGGTCGAACGAGGAGATCGCGCCCTCCAGCTGCTTCGAGCGCTCCATGATCTCCGCCAGTTCCGGCTGATTGGATCCCGGTCCCACTGCCACGAGAGTTCGGTTGTATCTGGCCACGGATCGCACCTGCACCACAACGGCGAGCGACGCCGCGAGGGCGACGCTCACCCACACGGTCCGCCGGAGCCGCTTCCGCCGTTGTTCGGCGCGGGCCTTGCCCTGGATCGCGAAGAATTGATCCCGGCCGGGCCGGAGCGTGGGCAGTGCCTTGAGCCGCGCGACTCGCTGTTCGAGGCGTTCGAGCTCGGCCCGGCAGAGCGGGCACCGCTCAACGTGCTCGCGCCAGCCTTGGACGTGGGGTTCGAGGCCGGGCTCTCGGAGAGCAACCAGCTGTTCAACGGAAAGGTGGGTCATGCGGCTACCTCCTCGCCTAACCACCGGCGAAGCCGGGCGTGCGCTCGAGCTAACTGCGATTTCGAAAAGCTTACGGTTCGGTCCATCATAGCTGCGATTTCTTCGTGCGTATATCCCTCGACGTCGTGCAGCCAGACCACGGCCCGGCTGGTCTCCGAGAGCCGCTCCAGCGCGGCTTCGAGGTCCATTCGGAGCGCCATATCCTCTCGCCGCATCGGGGCGACGTCGTCGACCAGCTCGTCGGTGTCCCGATATTTGTTGCGCCGCAGGCGCATGAGCGCCTTGCTCGAGGCAATGGTTCGAACCCAGCCCCAGAGACTACCGTCGCCGCGGAACTGGCCGATGCTCCGGAAGACCTCCAGGAAAGTCTCCTGGAGGACATCTTCGGCGTCTTCGGCGGTCTTGCAGATGCGGCGAGCCAGATTGTAAACGGGGGACTCGAACGCGCGGTACAGCGCCTCTTGCGCGGCTGGATCCCCTGCCCGAATACCTGGGATCACGGCTTGAGCATCGGCGAGCCCGAAGGCTTCCATGGTGAGCGTCCTATTCAGCACGCCGGAAAGATGCCAGGAACGCCCGTTTGGTTGCAGGGTCGGGCGTCAGGAAGAGGCCTACGGAGCAGGGCTTAGGGCTTAGGTGGATCTTCGCGCTATCTTGGTCCCGTCACCGCGCGCGCCAGTCGTCAAACCCCGGAATTGAGCCCAGCTTTTCAGATGCCCGCCCCTCCGCTCTGGCTCCACCACCTCCAAGACGAGGCGGACGCCGCTTTCCTGTATCGGCGGCTGGCGGCGCTCGAATCGGATCAGTCCAAGTCGAATATCTACAACAGCTTGGCATCGGTTGAGGATCGCCATGTCGAGGTCTGGAAGAAGCTGCTCGCTGAGCAGGGGTTCGACGTTGCGGCCCCAGAGCCGACGTTCCGGGCCCGCGCCATGGCGTGGGTCGCGGGCCGGGTGGGACCGAGATTCCTCCTACCCCTCCTGCTCGAGGAGGAGGGCCGCGAGGTCAAGAGCTACCTGGACCTCTACCGCGAAGAGCCGGACGGGGCCGCCGGGCCGGCCGCGCTGACCCTCGCGAAGGAGTCGAAGCAGCACGCCGACCGGCTGACCGGGCTCGTCGGTGGCGGCGGCGGCGAGCCCTGGCACAAGACGAAGGCCGGCGGGATTCTCCGCAACGTCGTCTACGGCTTCAATGACGGCCTGACCGCCAATTTCGGGCTGGTCGCAGGGATGGTCGGCGCTCAGGGATCTCTGGCCGAGGTCGGCCACTCGGTCGTGGTGGCGGGCATCGCCGGCATGGTCGCCGACGCGCTATCCATGGGATCGTCGGGCTACCTCGCCGCGAAAAGCGAACAGGAGGTGTTCGCGCACGAGATCGCGATGGAGAAGGAAGAAATCCGGCTCATGCCGGAGCTCGAGACCGAGGAGCTGAGCCTGATCTATCAGGCCAAGGGCATTCCTGCAGCGGACGCGGGCCGGCTCGCGACTCAGATAATGGCGGACCCCGAGCGGGCGTTAGGCGAGAAGGTCCGCGAAGAGCTCGGCATCGGCGAGGCGACCAGCACGCCGATGCGCGAAGCGTGGATCACCGGCGTTGCGACGGCGTTCGGCGCGTTCATTCCCGTGGCGCCGCTCCTCGTGAGCACCGGCCCGTGGGCGATCTGGACTTCGTTCGGGCTCGCCATGCTCTCGCACTTCGGAGTCGGCGCCGCGCGGAGCTTCTTCACCGGCCGGGGCGTCATCCGCAGCGGCATGGACATGTTCGTCGTCGGCCTTGGCGTCGCGGTGGTCGGTTATTTCGTCGGTGAGTGGATCGTCACCCGCCTCTAGAACGCCCCCTCGCGACCCTGGCCGGGCCCCATCACATGGTGCCGCAGGGTCCGCGACGGAAGGACGAGCCGTTCGTAGGCCTCGGCCCGGATCGGGTAGACCACGATCTGGACGCCCCCGTGCTCGGCCTCGCCACTAATCTGCTCTTCCGCGCTGTACCCGCGGCCAAGCGGCATGGCGGCTTCGAGCGATCAGGTCGTCTTGGTCGCGAGCATGGCGTCGAGGTCGAGGGGCGCTGAGATCATCGCGAGCCCACCGTCGGGATCTCTCGGCCACTCGTCGCGGGGGCGGTCCCAGTAAAGCTCGACGCCGTTCTGGTCGGGGTCGCGGAGGTAGAGGGCCTCGCTCACGCCGTGGTCGGATGCGCCGTCGATCTGGATGCTTGCGTGCATGAGCCGCTGGAGAGCGTCTGCGAGTTGGGCGCGCGCAGGGTAGAGGATGGCGACGTGAAATAGGCCGGTCGTCC
>JBDTOH010000485.1:0-4726 GCA_039933355.1 Gemmatimonadota bacterium
TCCCCGATCGGTGCCGCCGATGACCACCCCGTGCACTGCCCATCCGAGCCGGGCCCGCTCGTGGACGAGCGTTAGGTTCGCACTTCTGCTCGCGGCGGTGAGCGGACCTCTCGGGGCGCAAGCGTCTCGTACGGCGCTCGCGCCCGGAACCTGGGCAATCACCAACGTCAACGTCATCGCGATGACGAAGGAAGGGATCGTCCTGCCGCAGGGGGTGGTCATCGTGCACGACGGACGAATCGCCGCCGTGGGACGGGCTGCGGATGTCACGATTCCGGCGGGCGCTCGCCGCATCGATGGCCGGGGCGGTTATCTGCTGCCCGGGTTCGCCGATATGCACACCCACCTCTACGCCGATCAGTACGTGCCCGACTCCGTGGGACGAGCGGAGATGGGAATTCTCCTCGCGAATGGGATCACCTCTGCCCGCCTCATGATCGGCACGCCCGCTCAACTCGCGCTCCGCCGTGAGATCGAGGCCGGTCGCGTGGTCGGCCCCAACTTATGGTCGGCGAGCCCGCACCTTACCGGACGGCCCGACACGAACGCCCGGCTCGTCACCACGCCGGAGCAGGCGCGCGCCGCCGTGGCCGAAGTCGGCGGCGCCTACGACTTCGTCAAGATCACCAGCTTCATCAAGCCCGACGTGTACGAGGCGATCATGGCCGAGGCCAAGCGGCGTGGGCTTCGAGTGGATGGGCACGTTAACACGGGCGTATCGGTCCGCCGCGCGGCCGAGCTGGGGCAGAACCTTCAGCATCTCGACGGCTGGTTCGAGGCGATCCTCGTCGACTCCGCGGCCGGCCGAGTCTCGCTCACTCAGTATGGAGTGTTCGATCTCGCGAAGTGGGCGACCCTCGACTACGTGGACGAACGCAAGATCGCTCCTCTGGCCGGGTTCGTAGCGCGGAGTGGTGTCTGGTCCACGCCGACGCTGGCGCTGTTCAACACCGTGTTCGCCGCGGGTGAAACCGATGCCGAAGTGCGCGCTCGGCCCGATTGGGCGCTCATCCCGGAGAAGTTTCGTGACGAGATCCTGAAGGCGCGCGTCGAATACTGGGCTCCGGCCACAACGGCCGCGAGAACCCGGGCCCGCCGACATCGTTATGTAGAGCTACGCAACAAGTTCGCGAAGGCTCTCGCGGATTCAGGCGCACGGCTCCTCGCAGGATCGGACGCGCCGGACTGGCTCATGGCGGAAGGGTACACCCTGCATCGTGAGCTTGCCGCGCTCGTGGCCGCGGGGATTCGACCTGCGCTGGTGCTGGCGATGGCGACTCGGAACGCCGCGGAATTCCTCGACGCTTCCGCGGAATGGGGCACGATCGAGCCGGGCAAGCGAGCGGACCTGGTCCTGCTCGGCGCGAATCCTCTGGCGGACATCAGCAACACGCAGCGGATCGAGGCGACGGCCGTCGGTGGTCGGTGGATCTCAAAACCGGACCTCCGCGCAATGGTGGAGAAGGCGGCGCGGGAGTTGAATCCGAGGGATAGGGAATAGGGAATCGGGAATCGGGAATCGGGGCCAAGCACACTTCGACCAGTTGCCTTGCCCCCGGGCCGTAGCACCGGTATCCTTCCACTCACCTGATGACTGGACTAATCGCCGTGGCCCGTACGCCGTCCGAGCTGCTCCAAGGTACCGTGGACATCCTCATCCTTCGCGCCCTCGCCTGGGAGCCGATGCACGGTTACGCGATCTCGAGCTGGCTCGGTGCTCGCACCGACGGCGTCCTCGCCGTCGACGGCGCGGGCCTTTACCAGGCCCTGCACCGCCTCGAGAACCGCAACCTGGTGGCGTCGTCCTGGGGGCTCTCCGAGAACAATCGCAAAGCCAAATACTATCGGTTGACCCCGGCGGGCCGTGCGGAGCTGCGAAGCGAGTCCGTCGTGTGGCGCCGTTATGCCGATGCGGTCTCCAAAGTTTTGAGCCCCACCTGAGGCGCACCGCGATGTCGCCCAAACCGTTTCGATTCTTCCAGTTTCCATGGCGCTCCCGCGGCGCGATCGCCCGCGAGGTGGACGCCGAGCTCGCGTTCCACATCGATGCTCGGGTGACTGCGCTCCAGGCAGAGGGCCTCGGGGCGGACGAGGCGCGCAGGCAGGCCGAGGCGGAATTCGGCGACCTCGAGTTCACCCGGCGCTACTGCCGCGACCTCGACGAGCGAAGCGAGCGGAAGATTCGCCTCGCCGACCGGCTGGCCGAGTGGCAACAGGACGCGAAGTATGCATGGCGCACGCTCCGCCGAAGTCCCGGCTTTGCTGCCGTGTCGATCCTCACGCTTGCGCTCGGCATCGGCGCGAATACCGCCATCTTCAGCGTCGCGCGCGCGGTCCTGCTCAAGCCGCTTCCGTACCGCGAACCCGGCGCGCTCGTCTCCCTCTTCGAGCGGCCGATAGACAAGCCTGACGCCCGTTGGTCCTTGTCGGCGCCTAACTTCGCCGACTATCGCGAGCGGCAACATACCCTCAGCGGCGTCGCCGCCTACTACCAGCGGCTCGCCACGTGGCGGGTCGGCAGCTCGGACCCGGAGATCGTCATCGCCATGAGGGTGACGGCGAACCTCTTCGACGTGCTCGGCGTTCCGGCATGGCGAGGTCGCACCTTCACCGCAGGTGATGACGCAGCGTCCGCGAGCTCCAAGGTCATCCTGTCCTTTAAGTTCTGGCAGCACGACCTCGGCGCCGACAGCGCCATCGTGGGCCGGACGATCACGCTCTACAACCAAGCGTACACCGTCGTCGGCGTTATGCCGAGAGGGTTTGCAGTCACCGGCGAGGAGTCGATGTGGATTCCCCTCGACTTGAGCGACGACCTGGCGAGGGCCGCAATCACTCGGAAGCAACGGTTCTTCAATACGGTGGCGCGGCTCAAGCCCGGCGTGACCTTCGAGACCGCGCGAGCCGACCTGTTCGGGATCTCGCGTCGCCTGCAGACGGAGTACCCCGAAGCGAACAGCGGCTACCTCTCGTCGCTGGTGCCGTTGCACGAGACCATGGCGGCGAACTTGAAGCAGCCGGTGCTCCTGCTGCTCGGGGCCGCAGCCCTCATCCTGTTGATCGCATGCGCCAACCTGGCGAACGTCACCCTCTCGCGCAGCGTAAGCCGGAGCGGTGAGATGGCGGTTCGGGCCGCGCTTGGCGCCGGGCGGGGACGGCTCGCGCGCCAACTGTTGACCGAGTCGGTCCTGCTGTCGGTGGCGGGCGGCGGGCTCGGCGTTATGCTCGCCATGGTCGCTACCCGCGCCTTGCTCGCCCTCAATCCGACCACACTTGGCGGGGTGTTCGAGGTCGGCATTGATGGACGGGTGCTGCTGTTCAGCGCGCTGGTGTCCGTAGGGACTGGAGTGCTGTTTGGCCTCGCGCCGGCGATTGCGGCCGCGCGGTCCGATCTGCACGGCGCGCTCAAGGATCGCGGGCGCGGCGGCACCGGCGGCCATGCGGGCGAGCGCCTCCGCCATGGACTCGTGGTGGCCCAGATGGGGCTCGCCGTGATGCTGCTCATCGGCGCCGGCTTGCTCGTCCGCAGCTTCCGCGAGATCACCAATGTGGACCTCGGCTATGATCCGGACCATGTCCTCACCGCGCAGCTCCGCGTGGACGGGGCGCGGTACGACTCCGCTGCGGCCGTGAATCAGTTCTACGACGGCGTGCTCGCGGAAATTGCGAGAGCGCCCGGAGTGGTCGCGACCGGGGCGGCGATGTACGCACCCGCTCAAGGCAAAGAATACAGCACGATGTTTGTCGAGGGTTCCGGAACGGATCCGGCCCGGTTGCCGAGCATCGCGTACAACATGGTGCGCGGCGACTACTTCAAGGCGCTCAAGATTCCGATCGTCGCCGGCCGCACTTACAACGAGTCGGATACGCCGGCCGGTCCGGAGGTTGCGATCATCAACGAAGCGGCTGCTCATCGATTCTTTCCCAAGGGCGATGCCGTCGGGCGACACGTGCGCGTCGGCCCCAACCCTAACGTTCCGTGGAAGACGATCGTCGGAGTCGTGGGCGACATGCGCGATGCGGCGAATTGGGTGGCGCCGGAGCCGACGATCTACGACAACAGTCGGCAGCAGACCTGGTGGGGCTCGTTGTCGGTGGTCGTGCGCACCACCGGGGATCCGGAGTCGGCGGTGCCGCTGCTCAGGCGGGCCGTGAAGGCCGGCGATCCGACGCTGGCACTCCGCGACGTCGCGACGCTCGATCAAGTGATCGGCACGAGCCTCGCCGGCCGGCGATTCGCGCTCGGCCTCGCGGCCTCCTTCGCGGGCCTTGCGCTACTGCTCGCCGCGATCGGGATCTACGGGGTGCTCGCCTATTCGGTCACGAGCCGCACCCGGGAGTTCGGCGTCCGCCTCGCGCTCGGCGCTCCCCGGCAGAGCGTGTTGATGCTCGTCCTCCGGCAGGGTCTTGGCTGGTCGCTGATCGGGCTCGCGGTCGGCGTCGGGGGCGCCTTGGCCGGCGGCCGGTTGCTGGCAGGAATGCTCTATGGCGTCCAACCGATCGACCTCGCGACCTACCTAACGGTGGCGGCGGGCCTGCTCATCGTCGTGACGATCGCGTGCCTGGTGCCGGCCGCGAGAGCGACGAGCGTGGATCCGCTCACCAGCACCCGGGCCGAATAGACGATCTAAAGTGCCCGAGGTCCCCTCCCCAATCGGAGCGGTCCCTGCCGTCCGTGCCCTACCGCACTAGTATTCGTGCTCTGCCCCTAAATGGAGGTTCGATG
>JBDTOH010000486.1:0-4724 GCA_039933355.1 Gemmatimonadota bacterium
GACGCTTTCGTGGGTGGGCGACAAGTGCATCACGACGACGAACGCCGTACAGTCCGCCGTAAAGCGCTGAAGGAGAGCCTGCAGCGCCACGAGCCCACCGGCCGACGCTCCGATGCCGACCACGTGCGTGGGATCGTCCGGAGCGCTCGACCGAAAGGCGCGACCGCCAGGCCGCGCCCCGTCCGTGGGTGCCAGGGGGGTCAATACACCTTCGACAAAAGCGCGAGGCGGGCGTTGGAACCGGATCCTATCATCGACGTCGAGGTCATGGCCCCTCGTTGTCTCTCAGATGAGGAGCGCTTCGGCGCGCAGATCCTGCTCGGCGGCGAGCCAGTCTTCGTCGGCGCTGCCGGGCCCGTCTGAGCGTTGTAAGAATTTCTCGTAGGCACGTATCGCGATGTCCTCCGCGGCGACCGGCCCGGAAAACGCGCTCGGGAGGGCGGGCAACGACGACGATTTCATCGAGGACGACAGGTGATGGTTGTGTGACATGAAGTTCTCCTTGTTCACGTAGTCGACGGTAGACCGGATTTGCGCGATTTAGGATTCAGTGCCGCCGGACCGAGGAGCACGGAATCCGCCTGCTCGAGCGCGACCTCGGCTATGCCGCCTGGGTCGAGATGGGGGAGCATCGACCGAAGTGCCTTGACCTGCTCCGGGGAGGCCCCCTGTATGCGAAGGACGAGGCCACCTCGCGCGAGGTCCCGATCCTTTCTGATGACGGCTTCTGGCAGGGTTGCACGTACCCGTCGCGCAATATCACCGCCGTACTGACTCAGCTCCACGATCACCATGATGAGCACTCCATGGTCACGGTTCACAGCCGTTTCAAGCCCGCATGAAGTGACATCGCCAGAGGCAGCTCCACGGAGAAGATGCAGCCCATGCCGGGAAGATTGCGTACGGCGAGATCACCGCCAAGAGCGCGAATCCCGTCCCGCGCGATCGCGAGACCGAGACCGACCCCAGATCTGTCCGCGCCGCGCTGCACGAACGGCTTGAACAGATCTCCCTCCTTGCCCGGTGGCAGGCCACCGCACTGGTCCTCGACTTCGATCCGAAGACCGTCGGAAACTTCCAACGCCCGGAGCGTGATAGTTCCACCCGGCTTAGAGAATTTGAAGGCGTTCCGCACAAGATTGGACATGGCCGACGCAACCGCGAATCGATCCGTTTCTAACTCCAGTCCGGGCCTCCCCGGAGACACTTCCAGCCTATGCCCGCTGTTCGAAGCTTCGATCGTCGCAGTCACTTGCAGCTCCTCCATCAGTTCCGACACGAGCACGCGCTCTTGAGCGCGTGCCCCGGACGCAACTACTTGGACGGATGTGAGAGAGCGGTCGATCATCACGCTGAGCGACTTTAGACAGCGCTCGAGAACCGCGCCTGTGCTGCCACCGATGCCGACCTTTCCCTGTTTCAAAATGTGGAAGCTGAGCGTGGCCGTCGCGAGGAGATCCCGCAGCTCATGTGCCAGAAAGCCGGTCCGTTCGTTCTCACGTTCCGACAGACGGAGCTCATGCTGCCGCTGGAATTCGGTGACGGCCTTTGCGATGGCGTAGTCGAGGCACTTGTTCAGCGTGCGGAAGTCTTCTGCCGGGATGCGCCTGTCCAGATCCACGGCAAGCTCGGTGATGGCCTGACAAACATCGCCGTAGTCGTGGACCAGCTGATCGACGGTGAATCCCATCCGAACGCGAGTCGCGCCATGACCCGCCGCGACCTGACCAAGTTTCGGATCCGACTCTGATCCTCGCGCCGCATGCTCGGCCAGCGCCTCAATCAAGTGATCGAGGAACAGTGGAACGCCATGCTCAAGCTCGGTCTCCGTCGGACGGGGAGCCATCCGGAGAGCAACCCTGGTCCGTGTGCGAGCCAGGATTTCTTGTCTGTGATAGCCGATGAAATTCATCAACACATGGACCACCATGAATCGGGCCCGCCGTCGCTACGCCGGAACCATCGATTCGAATCCTTATACTTGCCGGTCTACCAGAGAACTATTCGGAAAAACTGAGCCCAAGTGACGACAGAACCGTCATATTGGAGGGCCGATCGGTTCAGCCTCCTTGCACGCCCGAGTAGATCTTGGCCGAGACTACGAAGGGTGCCTCTCGTGACTCCGGCCCCGGGCGTGCGCCCGAGCGTCGGCTTGTCGCTCAACGTCGACGCCGCCAGGACCACGCCTCGCAGTACCGCCGCAAGTGAAGAGCAGGTCGACCCAGCTCTGTCTCATTCGCCACGGCTCTCGCGGCAGAGGCCAGGGCTGGTGGTCCGTCATCCGCAGCGCGGGGTGCACGGCGAGAGTCTGACACTGCTTTCTTGATTCGCGCTGCCGAGTGCCGTCGGTTCGCCGATTGGTGGCCCGTTTTTATTGGCTCCCACTCGGCCCTACATGCGGGCATACTCTCCCCGTGGAGTGGCTCAACTATCATCACCTGCTGTACTTCTGGATGGTCGCCAAGGAGGGCAGCATCGTGCAGGCCGGCAAGGTGCTGCACCTCGCCCATCCGACGATCAGCGGCCAGATCCATCGCCTCGAGGAGGTCCTCGGCGAGAAGCTGTTCGAGCGCAAGGGACGAGCTCTCGTCCTCACCGAAGTAGGCCACGTTGCGTTTCGTTACGCGGATGAGATCTTTTCCTTGGGGCGGGAGTTCATGGACACGGTCAAGGGGCGCCCGGGCGGTCATCAGATGCGGCTCGTCGTCGGCGTCTCGGACGTGCTCGCGAAATCGATCGTGTACCGCATGCTCGCGCCGGCGTTCCAGATGGAAGAGCCTATCCGCGTGATCTGCCGCGAGGATCGCTCCATCGAAGCGTTCATGGGCGACCTAGCCATGCACACTGTGGACGTGGTCCTCTCTGCCGCGCCCGCCCCGGTCGACGCCACGGTTCGCGCGTTCAGTCATCCGCTGGGCGAGTGCGGCTCCGTCGTCCTGGCGGCGCCGGCGCTAGCCAAGTCGTTGCGGCGCAATTTCCCCGACTCGCTCGATGGCGCGCCGCTCCTGGTGCCAAGCGCCGGCTCGACGCCGCGCCGCGCGATGGACGCGTGGTTCGACTCGCGCGACATGTGCCCGAAGATCGTCGCCGAGTTAGACGACGCCGCGCTGGCGACGATCCTGGGCGAGGCGGAGCTCGGCGCCTTCGTCGCCCCCGAGGTGGTAGCAGAAGAGATCCGGCGGCGTTACAAGGTGCAGCACGTGGGCCGACTCCCGGACCTGAGGCAGTCTTTTTACGCCATCTCGATTGAGCGCAAGATCAGGCATCCGGCCGTTATCGCGATCTGCGAAGTGGCGCGCAAGCACATCTTCGCGTGAGGCGCGTGGGTCGGTCGGCGTGGAGGGAGGTTGAACCTCAATCGGGGGCTCAACGTCGCGAACGCGAGCTTCTCGCAGAGGTCGTGCCCGTAGCGAACACCCGTTCCATCCACGCGCGTTCCAACTCGGCCTCCTTGCGCGCGGTGATCTCGATCATTACAGCACGGCAAACGGAATCACCGTCTGCGGACTGTGCCACGGTCGTTTGCAGCCGCATCCAAAGGGGCGCGCCGTCCTTCCCCCTAAACCGCAGATCGCACGACTGTGGCTCACCAGTTTCGATGAGTCTTTTGCGGTTGAGGTAGTAGACGTCCTGGTCCTCCTTGATGATGAATCGGGAGAGCGGCGCCCGAGCCAGTGCGCCTCTTTCAACACCAAGCAAGGCCGCGGCAGCCAGGTTGCCTTCCAGGATCAGCCCCTTTGGGGAGAGTGTGCAGTAACCGACAGGGGCTAAGTCATAAAGATCGAAGTAACGGGCCCGAGAGGCTTCCAACTCCATGTGGGTCCGGCGCAGTTCGTCGTTCTGCATGGCGAGTTCAATCTGGTGAACCTGTAGCTCGTGAAGCATCTGGCGGAGTTGCCTGGGCGAGAGAGCGTCGAGGTCTTTCGGCGATTCAGTCGCTCCCTCTCGGGCTTGCTTTTCAGCTCTTTTTCGCAACGCGACCGTGGCATCGGGTGGGTTGCTTTTTCTAGTCATGAGATCCCGCTTTTTAACCATCGTTTTTCATGTCGTGAGGTTGATGCTCGACCTGCGTCTGAATATGGCTCAAGGCGGCAGTCTGGCCTTCGAACCGTTGTTCCAAAACGGCCTGCGCTCTCTTTATGACGTCTTCGACGGCCCTCCCCGTGTCGAGCTCTACGATTTGGGTGGCGGGGTAAGTCTGCAACACCGCCAAGGCGTCGCGCAACGCGATCTCCAACTTCTTGGCAGCGGCGATGTCCACGAAGGTGAGCACTGCACCCTCGATCACGTTGTCCACCGTGCGGTAGGGCTGGATCCGCATGGCGAACCACGCCCCCTGCGTCGTCTGCACGTCCTGCGCCTTGGAGACCAAGGTATCCAACACCGCATTGGTGTCTGCCACGAGAGCGTCGTAGCCGCTGAAGTTGGCAACGATTTGGCTCACGGGCCGACCGACATCACTATCGATCAGATTGATGATGCGAGTGGCACCTGGAGTGAAGCGCAAGATGCGAAGTGCGTGGTCCACGAAGACGGTGGCGATGCCGGTGCCCGCCAAGAGGTTGTTCATGTCGTTGTTGACCCGCGACAGATCAGTCAACTTGGTTTGCAGCTCGACGTTGACCGTAGACAGCTCCTCATTGACCGACTGCATCTCCTCCTTGGAGGTCTCTAGCTCTTCGTTGGTGGACTGCAACTCCTCGTTGATCGACTGCATCTCCTCA
>JBDTOH010000487.1:0-4665 GCA_039933355.1 Gemmatimonadota bacterium
AAGGACAAGCTCGACCGCGCGAAAGCGTTAGGCCTGGACGAAGGGATCGAGACGGCGGACCAAAGCTTTCGCGGGCAGCTCGCTGCGCCGGTCGACGTGATCGTCGATCCGATCGGCGGTCCCGCGTTCGCCGACAACCTCGCGGCCCTCGCGCTCCGAGGCCGGCTCGTGATGATCGGCTTCCTCCAAGGCCCGGACTTCCACGGATCGCTCGAGATGATCCTCCGCAAGCGGCTCGAGGTGATCGGCACGGTGATGCGAACGAGGCAGTTGCCCGAGCGCGCCGCACTGGTGGCCGAGTTCGCGGAACGGGTGCTGCCCACGCTGGGCACCGGGCTGCGGCCGGTCCTCGGCGGCACGTTTCCAGCGGAGCAAATCGCCCAGGCGCACCAGGCGATGGAGAAGAACGCGGTCTTCGGGAAGATCGTGGTGACGTGGTAGGCGGTCGGCCGGTCTCGCGAGGATGGCGGCGATGGTAGTCAGGGCGGGATCGGTGGTCCGGCGCTGACACAGCGCGGCCTTGCTGCCTTGCCGCCTTACGTGATCGGAACCCTGCGAATCCTCCGTCCCGTCGCCGCGAAGATGGCGTTGAGCACCGCGGGGATCGCCCCGGGGACCGGCTGTTCCCCCACGCCGAAGGGCGGCAGCGTGCTCGGCACGATATGAGCCTCGACGCGCGGCGCCTGGCTGATCCGCAGCACCGGAAAGTCGGCAAAGCTCTTCTGCTCCGTTCGCCCCGCGGCGAATGTGATCTCCCGGCCGAGCAGCGTAGACAGGGCCCACATCGTGCCACCCTCGATTTGGGCTTCGATGCCGTCGAGACTGACCGGCCGGCCGCAGTCCATGGCGCAGACGATCCGGTGCACGATCACGTCTCCCGCCGCGCCGACCGAGACCTCCGCCACGTTCGCGACCACCGTGCGCCGATGGTACTCGTTGCACGCGACCCCCCGGCCGGCAGTGCGGCCTGGCTCGACGTTAGGCAGCGGCGTCCCCCAGCCGCCCTTCTCCGCGGCCAGCGACACCACCGCTTTGAGACGCGACCGGTTGTCGATCGTGACGCCTTGCCGGGTGACCGGGTTGGGCGTGCCAAGCAGCTCGAGCCGGAGCGCGACCGGGTCTTTCCCGGTTGCATGGGCGACTTCGTCGAGGAAGCACTCGCGGGCCATGACCGAGGAAGGGTAGAAGACCGACCGCCAGGCCCCGGTCCGCACCGGAGGCCGCTGCCGGGCAATCCGGACGTCGAGGGCAGGAAACGCGTAGGGCGTATCGATGCCTCCCCACGGCTCGCCGTCTTCGGCGGGCTTGAACGTCGCGGGATCGAAGTCACCGAACATAGACAGGTGAAAGTCGGCGATCTGGTGGGACCAGCCCACGATCGTTCCCGCCGGATCCAGCCCCGCCCTCATCCGGACGATCGCCGCCGACTGGTACATGTCGTGGGTGAGGTCGTCTTCGCGGGACCAGACCAGTTGGACCGGCGCCCGCGCGGCTCGCGACACTTCGACCGCTTCCAGGACAAAGTCGGGGCTGATCCGCCGTCCGAAGGCTCCGCCTAACGGAAGGACGTTGACGACGACCCGCTCCGTCGCGCAGCCGAGCAGCTTGGCCGCGTCGGTCTGGACCCGATTGGGGTTCTGGGTGCCGGCCCAGATCTCGGCTCCTCCGTCGGTGACGTGCGCGACGGCGTTGAGCGACTCGACCGCGGCGTGGGCCTGGAACGGATAGCGATATTCGGCATCGATCCTGCGAGCCGCGCCCGCGAGGGCTCCGTCTGGAGTGCCTTCCTGTCGAGCTGCCTTGCCGACTGTGCCGAAGCCGCGCTCGAGCTGGGTCCACAGCGCGGCCGAATCGACGCCACGGCCGGCTTCCTCGTCCCAGACAAGCTCGAGCACGTCGCGTCCCTTGAGCGCGGCCCAGGTCGTATCGGCAACGACGGCAATGCCGTTCGACACCTGCACAACCTGCCGAACGCCGGGCACCTGTTTCGCCTTCTCGCCCGACCATCGCGTCAACTTGCCCGACGGAACCGGACAGCGCGCGATGGTGGCGCGGAGCATTCCCGGGATCCGCACGTCGAGCCCATACTGCTTGGCCCCCGTCACAGCCGACCGGGTATCGAGTCGAGGGACCCGGGTGCCCACCAGCGTGAACCCGGAGTCGGGCTTGAGCGTTGGGGAAGCCGGCACCGCCAACTTGGAAGCCGCCGCGACAAGGCTCCCGAAGGATGCCTCGCGCCGCGATGATGGGTGCTTCACGAATCCCTTCTCCGCGACACACTCGGCGGGTGGGACGCGCCACTTCGCCGCCGCCGCTCCGATCAGCATCTCCCGCGCGCTCGCCGCCGCGACCCGGAGCGACTTCCATCGGCCGGCGACGCTGTCGCTCCCCGATGTTCCCATGTCGTCGAAGCTCGGGCCCGGCTTCGCGTGCTCGACGGAGACCGCGTCCCAGGGTACGCCGAGCTCCTCGGCGACGATCAACGGAATGGCGGAGCTCGCGCCCTGTCCCATCTCCGACTTGTCGTTGATGACCGTCACCCGGCCGTCGGGGCCGATCCGAAGCCATTGGTTAGGCGCGAAGGGATCATCGCCTCCCGCAAGCGCCGGCTTGTGGCAGCCGAGCTGGCTGATGCCGATCAGCAGCGCGATCCCGGTCGCGCTGGTCTCGAGAAAATCCCGGCGGCTGGTCGTCATGGATCGTGCCTGCGCCGTTATGGGTCTCGGGGAGAGCCTGCGAGTTGCGTCCTCGACAGGCCCGACGAGCGGTGTCGCGCTTCTGTTTCACTCGGGCTGACAGCTGGATTCGCAAGGGGACGCAGTGGTTTCAGGCCCCGGGAGGCTTCCCATCCGGCCCGAATGCCCTCAAGTTCGAACCCCGCGGGCGCGCAGGTGGTCGCAACCGCTTCCATACACAGCAAGGAACGGCACCATGACCGGCGACGATACGGCTTCGCCGTCGACCCAGAGCGTGTGGGCCGGCGAGACCGACCGCGACTTCTGGCAGCACGCCACTCAGCTCCCGCTGATCCGCAGCGCCTCGTTCGGGTATCGGAATTACGAGGAGTGGCTCGCCGTCGCGCGCGGGGAAAAGCCCGGGCATAACTACAGCCGGAGCAGCAACCCCACGGTGGCCGTGTTCGAGGAAAAGATGCGCGCGCTGGAGGCGGCCGAGGCGGCCACCAGTTTCGGGAGCGGAATGGCGGCGATCAGCACGTCGCTGTTTGCGCTGCTCAAGCCCGGGGATCGCGTCGTCTCCGTCAAGGACACGTACGGCGGAACCAGTCGCCTGTTCCTCGACTTCCTCCCAAAGTTCGGGATCGAGGCCGTCCTCTGCGACACCACCGATCACGACCAGATCGAGGCGGAGATCGGCCGCGGCTGCCGGCTTCTCTATGTCGAGACGCCAACGAATCCGACTCTCAAGGTCATCGACATCGCTCGGATGGCGCGGGCGGGCCGGGCCGCGGGCGCCACGGTAATCGTGGACAATACCTTCGCGACCCCGATCAACACCCGGCCGCTCTCGCTCGGCGCGGACCTCGTCGTGCACAGCGCGACCAAGTTCATCGGCGGTCACGAGGATGCGATGGGCGGCGTGCTCTGCGGAAAGCGCGACCTCGTCGAACAGGTCTACCGGTATCGTGAGATCATGGGAGCGGTGCTGTCACCCGATGCGGCGTATCTCCTCCTTCGAGGCGCCAAGACGCTCGCGCTTCGGGTCGAGCGGCAGAACGCCTCCGCGCTCACGATCGCGCGTTTTCTCGAGAAGCATCCGCGGGTTGCGTCGGTGTTTTACCCAGGCCTTCCGTCGCACCCAGGCCACGAGATCGCCGCTCGGCAGATGAAGGCGGGTTTTGGCGGAGTGCTGAGCTTCACGATCGCCGGCCCGCCCGAATCGCTGAGCGGGTTTCTCGGCCGGGTTCGTTATGCGCACTGCGCGCCGAGTCTGGGAGCGGTTCAGACGTTCGTGGGCCCGCCGGCGACCACCAGTCACGTCGAGTGTTCCGCTGAGCAGCGGGCGGCCATGGGCATTCCGGAGACGCTGCTTCGATATTCGGTGGGGATCGAGGACCCCGGCGACCTCATGGCCGATCTCACCCAGGCGCTCGACGGCTGAGCCCTAACGAAGATAGGTCTCGAGCCACTCCACCATTCGCCGGAAAACATCGCGCCATCGGACCGGATCGGCGGGGACGTGGCCGCCGATCGGGTAGGCCACGAACTTGACCGGCACGTTCCGATCCTTGAGCGCGTGGTAGAGCTTGTACGACTGGGTAATCGGGACCCGCTGGTCGCCCACGGTTGAGAGGATGAGCGTGGGCGTGCGCATGTTCTGCCAGTAGGTGATCGGCGACTGGGCGCGGATGAGGGTCTCGGTCGTGTCGGTCCAGATCGATCCGCCCCACCCGTTGCCATAGGTGACGTTCAGATCGGAGAGGCTGTAGGCGTCCTCGAAGTCAGTCACGGCGGCGCCCGCCACCGCCGCCTTCCAGATCTGTGAGTGTCCCATGAGCCAGACCGTCATGTAGCCGCCGTAGCTCCACCCTGCAATCGCCATCTTCGTCGTATCGACGAGGCCCCGCCGCACCAAGGTTGCCAGGCCTGCCATCGCGTCGCGACCCGGCCCGTCTCCGGCATCGCCGATGATGGCGCTCTGAAAGGC
>JBDTOH010000488.1:0-4649 GCA_039933355.1 Gemmatimonadota bacterium
TCGCTAGGTTGGATCATCGACCCATGCGAGGAGCTTGATCTTATGTCGAGACGGGGGATACCGAGGTTCGCGATCGCGGTGGTCGCGGCGCTGGCCGCGGGGCGGACGGCGGAGCTCGCGGCGCAGACAACCCGCTTCCAGCGCTTCGGCGCCATTCTCACCGGTCAGGCGGTGAAGCTCGTCGGGGCGCCTGCGGTTCGCTGGCTGCCCGGCCGGATGGGTTACCTCGAGGAGCCGACCGACACCGCCACCAACCGATTCCTCAAGGTGGACCCGCTGACCGGGGCCAAGACGCCGCTCCTCTCCCCGGCCGCCCTTGCGAAGCTGCTGGCTCAATACGCCAAGATCACCGGCCACGCGGCGGCTCACCTGCCGTTCCGCCAGTTCGACTTTGTGGGCGAGAACTTCCTAACGTTCGACGAGCCGGGCTTCCGGTTCGTATTCTCGGTGGACTCGGCTCAGCTGCATCGGATCCCCCTCCCGGCAAAGACGGGCCCGCTCAACCAGAGCGACCCCGAGCCGGGCAAGTTCTCGCCCGATTTCCGCCGTTATGCGTTCATCCGCGACTACGACAACATCTGGCTGTTCGATCCGAGCACCGGCAAGGAGGAGCAGCTGGTCACGGGGACTTCCGATGACAACCTGATCGGGTTTCTCGACGCCGGTCCGTGGTTCGTCTGGTCTGCGGACGGGAAGCGGATCGCCTATTTCAAAGCCAACCAGCAAGCGATGTACCGCTACCCGCTGCTCCGCGATCTCGACCCGCACGCGACGGTCACCTATTTCCGCTATCCGTTCACGACCGATCCCAACCCGGTCCTCGAGCTGCACGTGATCGACGTCGCCACGAAAAAGGACGCGCTGGTCGCGAAGAGCACGGTCGAGAAGCCGTTTCTTCGGGAGATCACCTGGTTTCCCGACAGCAAGGAATTTGCGTTCCAGGTGGTGGATCAGTGGGAAAGCCGGCTCGAGCTGCTCGCCGCCGACGCGGCCACCGGTGCGACCCGCCCGCTCCTGGTCGATTCCGATCCCGCGTTCCTCGACCCGCTGCACAACTTTTGGGTGCTGGCCGATCGACACCACTTCCTGTGGAGCTCGGAGCAGAGCGGCTGGCGGCACATCTATCTCCATGACTCTCGCGGCGGCACGCCAAAGCAGCTGACCAGCGGCGACTTCGTCACCAAGAACGTGCTCGGCGTGGACGAGAAGAAGGGCGTCGTCTACTTCACCGGCGCGACTCGGCTCGGGCTCGAGCAGCATCTCTTTCGGGTCGGGCTCGACGGAACCGGCCTCACTCGTTTCACCTCCGAGCCGGGCTGGCACGAGCCGTTCGTCGATTCGGCGCTGACCACTTTTCTCGACCGCCACTCGTCGCTCACCCGGCCTTGGACGGTGGTGCTCAAGACCATCGATGGGAAGCCGCTGAAAGAGCTGGCCCATTCGGACACGAGCGCGCTTCATACGTTAGGCATCACCGGGCCGGAGCTCATTACCCTCAAGGCCGCGGACGGGGTCACCGATATCCACGGGCACCTCTTCAAGCCGGCCGACTTCGACCCCGCCAAGCGCTACCCGATGGTGGTGGAGATCTACGGCGGTCCCCACACCAAAGCGATCCGCGACCGCTACGACTTGGACTTCGGAGCGGGGGTGGCCCAGCTCGGGTTTCTGGTGTTCCAGGTGGACGGCCGCGGCACGATCGACCGGGAGAAGCGGTTCCAGACAGGGAACTATCTCAAGATGGGTCAGATCGACATCGATGATCAGGCCGCGGCGGTGCGCCAGCTCAGAATCCGTTCCTACGTCGACTCCACCCGGGTCGGCATCACGGGGAGCTCGCACGGGGGATATCTCACGATCATGGCGGTGCTTCGTTACCCCGACGTGTACCAGGTCGGCGTCGCCGGGGTGCCCATGTCCGACCTCAAGAATGGGCCCCGGCAGTACATCGGCCGCATCATGCGAACGCCGGACGCCAACCCCGACGGGTATGCCAAGGCCGATCCGCTCCCGCTCGCGGGGACGCTCAAAGGCCGGCTGATGATCATGTACGGAACCGGCGACCAGAACGCGGTCACCGTCAATTCAATGCAGATGATTCGGAAGCTGATCGACGCGGGCCGACCGGTCGACGTGACCGTGTACCCGGAAGGCCACCACGTGCTCGACGGGCCCGACGCGATGCACTCGATCAAGACCACGATCAGCTACATGCTCGAGCATTTGCGGCCCGAGGGCTGGGAAGCGAGCCGGGATGCGCTCTGGCAGTAGCTCCGTATCTTTAGCTCGGAATCTTCGAGCGGAGACGCGAGCACTGTTCGTGAAAGCGCAGCGGGCGGCGGCGATGACGTCGCGCCCGCCCCGAGTGATGACTTCGGCGAGCCGCCTGCAGTGGGCGGCCGTCGTCGCGTATCTGCTGGCGATCGGTGCCGCGGACATCTATGGCAACGCGGTCGCCGGGCCGCTCGCGGCCGGGGCGGTGGTCGGGACGCTGATCCGGTTCACCGGCTGGGTCGCGCTGCTGCCGGTAGCATTCGCGGCGCTGGACCGCTTCCCGCTCGTGCGCGGAGAGGTGATCGTGAATCTGTCGGCCACGGTGGGGCTGGCGGCGCTGGCCGGTTTCGCACACGGCGTCGTCACGGTCGGCCTGGCCCACGTCGTTGCGTTAGGCGTCGGCGGGCTTCCGGCCGACCTGGTCGGCGCGGGCGCGCTCTCGGCCGCGAGCTGGCGCGGCGTCACCAGCTTTCCGGTCTTTCTCCTATCTGCCGCATCTCGTTCTCCAGCGGGTTCTTGCCGGCCGCGAGCGCCGGGATCAGGCATTCGAGCGGGAGCTCTCGCTCGCCAAGGCCCGGCTCCACGCGCTCTCGGTCGAGCTCCAGCCGCACTTTCTGTTCAACACGCTGAACTCGATCGCCGGGCTGGTGCGGAACGATCCGCGCACGGCCGAGACGATGCTGGTGCAGCTGAGCGATCTCTTGCGGCTCACCCTGGAGGGCGCGGCGGGCGGCGAGTCGTCGTTAGGCGACGAGATCGACCGGCTCGAGCTCTACCTCGCGCTCCAGCGAATGCGGTTCGGCCCCCGGCTCACGGTGACGACCGCGATTCCGGACCAGATCCGGGGGGCCGGCGTACCCACCATGCTGCTCCAGCCGCTCGTGGAGAACGCCATGTCGCACGGCATCGGGCCTAAGGATGGGCCTGGGGCGATCGCGATCACCGGCGAGCGGCGGGGCGACCGACTGCTTCTCGTGGTCGAGGACGACGGCGTCGGGCTGCCGGACGATGCGCCGGCCCGCGAACGGATCGGGATCGGCAACACCCGCACCCGCCTGACGACGCTGTTTCCGGACGATCACTGCTTCGACCTCGCGGCCGGCGAGTCGGGCGGGGTCCGGGCCACGATCGACATTCCATTTCGGACGGCGGCTCCGGGTGCGCGCGCTCATCGTTGACGACGAAGTCCTCGCGCGGGACCGCCTGCGCACGATGCTCGGCGATCATCCCGAGGTCGAGATCGTGGGAGAGTGCGCCCGCGCCGAGGAGGCGATCCGGGCGATTCGAGCAGAGAAGCCTGACCTGGTGTTTCTCGATGTGGAGATGCCGGGGCTCGACGGCTTTCACGTGCTCGACACGATGAACGTGACACCCGCTCCGTTCGTCATCTTCGTGACGGCGCATTCGAGCCATGCCGTCAGAGCATTCGATCGCGCGGCCGGCGACTACTTGCTCAAACCCTACGACGATCGGCGCCTGGCGCGTGCGGTGGACCGCGCGCGGGTCGCGCTCGAGAGCCGGCGCGAGCGGGTTCAGCGGCTTGCGGTGTCGCTCGGGAAGCGGACGATCCTGGTGGATGTGGAGTCGATCGACTGGATCGAGGCGCGGGACAACTACGCCTGTCTCCATGTGGGGCAGCAGCAGCATCTGATTCGGGAGACGTTAGCGGCGCTCGAGGCCGGGCTCGATCCCAAGGTGTTCGTGCGGATTCATCGGTCCACGATCGTCCGGTTCGATCGCATTCGCGAGCTCCGGAATTTGGGGCTTGGGGATCATGCGGTCGTGCTCAAGGACGGGACCGAGCTGCCGGTGGGGCAGAAGTATCGGGCTCGGCTTCCGTAGCGGAGGCCCGATATCGCTGCGTCTAGGGGACTGGGCAACCGGCAGGCGGGTCGGCATCTAGGACGATAGGTGGACGGATTCGCCGGATTTGGCGAATACATCTGATCGCTTCGGTGCACGGGTTGGACCCAGGCAAAACAAAAAGACAACACGATAACGCACAACGAAGGGCAGGTGCGCGCCGATCAGGCGAGTGGGGTGTAGAAGTAGGACTTCCGCCGCCAGAGCAGCCCGTCCTTGAATCGATAGCAATCCGCGAACTCGAGATCGAGCGGGGTGCCGTCCTTTCGGGTTCCGACGAACCGGCCCCAGCAAGCTCCGCTCTCCGGCTCGATGGCGAATCCCTCGAATTGGTGTTCGCCGCGAATGGAGCGGACCTCTCGATAGAAACGGGCGACCTCGTCGCGGCCGACGAGGCGAGGATAGCCGGGCCGGTCGTAGACGAGATCAGGATGAAAGAACCGCGCAACGACGTCCCAGTCGGCGGCATCGACGGCGCGGAACATGGCCTCGAGGTCGGCGCGAGTCATCGG
>JBDTOH010000489.1:0-4648 GCA_039933355.1 Gemmatimonadota bacterium
CGTCGATCCAGATGGACCAGATGTCGCCGCCGGCCATCGGGGTGCGGCCCATCGTCGTAACGCCGCGAACGCCGCGCATGACACGAACCTGCGACTCGAGCTCGCGAACGAATGCCACGGCCCGGTCGCCGGTGTAGCCGAGCGGCGGAAGATCGAGCCGAAGCGTCAACACGTTCGCCGGCTCGAATCCGAGGTCGATCCCTTCGAGGCGTATGAGGCTTCGGAGCAGCAAGCCCGCCCCCGCGAGCATCACCACCGACAGCATCACTTCGGCAACCACCAGCGCGCGCCGTGCACTGCTAGTGCCTTGGGCCGCCGAGGTCTTCCCTCCGTCCTTGAGCGCGTCCACGCTCTGACCCCGATTGGCACGAATCGCCGGCAAGAGGCCGAACAGGAGACCGGTGATGACGGAGACGACGACGGTGAACAACACGACTCCGCCGTCGAGCCTGACCTCGTCGAGCCGGGGCAAGGACCCGGGCGCCAGCGCGACGAGCAGACGGCCTAACAGCTGCCCGATCCCAAGACCGAGGATTCCGCCGCCGAGCGCCAGGAGACCACACTCGGTGAGCACCTGGGTCGCGAGCCGGCTCCCCGAGGCGCCGAGCGCCGAACGGATCCCCAGCTCTTTGCGCCGGGACTCGCCCCGCGCGAGCAGCAGGTTCGCCACGTTGGCGCAGGCGATCAGCAGCACGAAACCGACGGCGCCGAGCAGCGCGAGCAGATACGGCCGGGTCGGCCCGAGCAGCCGATCCTTCATCTGCTGGATCTCGGGGACCAGCGGGTTCGCAGGAAAATACGTTTCGGGAAAATCACGCATCCACCGCGCATCCAGTGTCGCGGCCTCGGCTCTGACCTGGTCGACCGATCCGCCCGCCCGCATTTTCCCCACGAGTTGGAGGTAGTGGTTATTGCGGGTCCAGAGCGAATCGGGATTGAGGCGGAGCGGAAGCCAGATCGATGTCGTGACGTATGGGAAGTCGAATCGGGCGGGCATCACCCCGACCACCGTTCGCGCCACCCCGTTGAGCTGGATCGTCTTCCCCACGATGTCGGACGCGGCGCCGAAATAGCCGCGCCACAGAGCGGAGCTGATGATCACAACCGACGATGGACCGGCTTGCGGCGCTTCCTCTGTGGGCGAAAAGGTCCGGCCGAGCGCGGCCGAGACGCCGAGCACCGAAAAGAATCCGTCGGAAACTCGTGCCGCCTCGACCTTACGCGGCTCGATGCCGCCGCTCAGCGTGGCATCGGTTCCCGCATAGGCGGCGATCCGCTCGAGCGCGCGCAGGTCGCGGCGGTAGTCCATATACTCGGGCTCGGATACTTGCCCGTAGGGCCCGGCGTGACTGAAATGGACCACGCGGTCCGCATCCGCAAACGGCAACGGCCGAAGCAAGACTCCATTCACCACGCTGAAGATGGCCGCGTTGGCTCCGATGCCGAGGGCCAGCGTGAGCAGAACAATCACGGTAAAAGCGGGCGCTCGGCGGAGGCCACGAAGGGCGATGCGGAGGTCCTGGAGGAGCATGGGAGGCCTTGAGGAACGGGGACCGGGGGCCGGGAACCGAGGACTGGGAACTGCTCAACCCCGGGCCCCGTGTTACTTGGACTCTGCTCGGTACCCCAGCGTTGCTCGGCCGATTCCCTTTCCCGACGCCCTCACTCCTCGCTCAAGGCCACCTTCGGATCGACGCCCGACGCGCGACGGGCTGGGATCATTGCCGCGGTGAGGCCCGTCACCACCAGCCCGATCGCGACACCGACGAAGGTCAAGGGATCGCTCGCGGTGACGCCGACCAGGAGGCTCGAGAGGAGGCGCGAGGCGCCAAAGGCGATTGGCAGCCCGATCACGAGGCCGAGAGTGACGAGCCCGAGTCCCTGCCGCAGCACGAGCCCCAGCACCTGGCCCCGTTCCGCACCAAGCGTCATCCGAATCCCGATTTCGCGGGTTCGCTGGCCGATCAGGTACGACAGCACGGCGTAGATCCCGCCGACCGCCAGAGTGAGCGCGATGCCACCGAAGACGGCGAGCAGCCACGAGAAGGCGCGCCGGAGCGCGAGCGAGCGGTTGAGCGAGGCGGCGAGCGTCCCGACCTGGAAGAGGGGAAGCTCTGGGTCGATGGCTCGGACGGCGTCGCCGACGGATTTGAAGAGCGCCGCCTGCTCCGTCGCAGTATGGACGACCAGCGCGAGCGAGGGCGGATCGCTGTCGCCCGCCAGGAGCGCCATCGGTATGATCACGGTCGGCTTCGCCGGCTGGTCGAGGCCGTAGTGGTGGACGTCTCCGGCAACCCCCACGACCGTGAACCACCGGGTGCTGTCCCCACCTTGGTAGCGGACCCGGCGCCCGACCGGATCCTTGACGTTAGGCCATTTCGCCCGGGCGAACGCTTCGCTCACGATCACCGACGTCGGCCCGCCTTCGGTTCCGTCGACCGGGGTGAAGAACCGTCCGCTGACGAGCTTGAGGCCGATCGCACCGAAATACCCCGGCGAGGCGAAGAGCGTGAGAATGACCGGGTTCTCGCCCCGCCCGTTCGTAGCTGCCGCGCCTTCCGCCTCGTAGAAATTCCCGAGGTGGCAGCCGAGCGGAGGACAGTTCACCGCGCCCACATCGCGCACGCCCGGGATCGCCTGCAGCCGACCGATCACGTCCTGGTAGAATGCGACCTGCTCCTTGCCATTGCGATACTTGGCCAACGGAGGCGCCAGCCGAAAGCTCAGCGTGTTGTCGACCCGGAACCCGGGATCGACGTTGCGGACTCGCTGATAGGCCCGGACCAGGAGGCCGCTCGCGACGAGGAGGACGGAGGCGAGCGCAATCTCCGCGATCACGAGCCCGTTCAGCGTGCGCCGTTGCCGGACCGACATCGAAGCGCGGCCGCCGCCGGCCATCGCCGAGCGCCCATCCTGGCGCCGATTCTGGAGCGCCGGAGCCAGGCCAAAGAGAATGGCGGTCATGCCCACGATGCCGACGGAAAAGAGCACGATCCGCCAATCGGCCCCGAATTGGGCCCAGCTCGGGAGGCGGTCCGGCATCGACTCGAGGAGCAGCTTGAGACCGAGGCGCCCCAGGACCGCGCCGCTCACCCCGGCCACCGCCGCGAGCACCAGGCTCTCCGTGAACAGTTGCCGGCTCACCCGGCCGGCGGTCGCACCGAGCGCGACTCGAATGCCGATCTCCCGCTGCCGGAAGATCGAGCGCGCGAGCATGATGCTCGCCACGTTGGCGCATGCGATCAGCAGCACCAGCACCACCCCGATGCCTAACGCTGAGCCGATGAGCCGATAGTCGCTGACGAGACGCTCGCGGAGCGGGAGCAGGCGCGGGGAGACCGTGTGGATCGAGTCCCGGGCCGCCCAGATCGGTCCGTGGGCATGCTGCAGGTCCGCCCGCGCCTGCTCGATCGTGATGCCCGGCTTGAGCCGCGCGATCCCTTCGTAGCTGTAGGAGCAGCACCGCTCGTTCGGGTCGCCCGCCATCGGGAGCCAGAGCCGCGCCTCGGCCGGAAACTCGCCGTTGGGCGGCATCACGCCGACGACCTGGTGCGCGACGCCGTTAATGGCGAGGGTCCGTCCGACCACGTCGCTCGCGCCGCCGAACCGCGACCGCCACAACCCGTAGCTCAGCAGCACGACCGCCGGACCTTTGGGCCGGTCTTCGTCGGCGGTGAAGAACCGGCCGACGACCGGCCGGATGCCTAACACCGCACCGAAGTCGCGGGTGATGCTGGCGCCGCGGACCCGTTCGGCGGTGGTCCCGTCCCACAGGTTGACGTCGTTCTCGGTGAACAATGCCATGCTTTGAAAGGCGCGGCTCTCCTTCTGCCAGACCGCGAAGTCCCCGTAGAAGACGCTGGTGAACTCGAGATTCCACTTGGGCGCCGTCTCGTTCAGATAGACCAGCTGCTCCGGCCGGGCGAACGGGAACGGGCGGAAGAAGAGCCCGTTGAGCAGCGTGAACACGGCGCTGCTCGCCGCGATCCCTAACGTCAGCGTGAGAATCACGAGGGCGGTGACGCCGGGCTGCCGGAAGAATCCCCGAACGGCAAATCGCAGGTCGTGAGTGAGATTGCTCATCGCGCGCGCTCCAGAGGTCGGTCGGGTGCGCCGGCGCCATCGTTCGTACGGTGCCCGGCGGAGGATGTCGGTGGCAGCTCGGCCCCACACCGCGAGTGCGCCGCGCCGCCCGCGGGCCGCGCGCTCGCGCTCGAGGGTCTCGAGGAAGAGCGCCTCCATCTCGGGACCGGAAGACTCGCGGAGTGCGCCCGGGAGGAGATGGAGCAGGAGCCGGTAAAGCGACCCTGGTGTGGTCACCGGGCCTCCTCCGACCTGACGAGGCGGCGCTGCGTCACCGCGACCAGTTCAGCCATGCGCCGAGATTCCGCCTCGAGGGCCCGGCGGCCCGCCCGGGTAATTCTGAAATAGCGCTTCCGCTCGCTTTCACCTTCAGGATGGCGGCCCGTCTCGTCGAGGGCGTCGAGCCAGCCCTTCTCCACCAGCTCCTCCAGGGACCCGTAGAGCGTTGCAGGCCAGAGATGCAGCTCGCCGTCGGTGAGCTCGAGCACGTCGCGCGCGATGCCGGAGCCATGGCGGTCACGCTCGGCGAGGGAGAGCAGGATGTAGAACCAGTGGCGTTTCATCG
>JBDTOH010000490.1:0-4644 GCA_039933355.1 Gemmatimonadota bacterium
TCGACCCGACACCGGGAGAGGCGGCGGCCATCGTCGGCGTTGCAGGCGGCTTGGCCGGCTTGGGATTCGGCGCCCTCGTCGGCGCACTGGTCCGCTCGGAGCGGTGGCGGCGGGTTCCCCTCGGGGGTGCGCGATTGAAACCTCGCACCGGTGCCTAACGGCAGTGTCCGGGTCGGCCTGTCGATCGCGATCGGGGCGAGCCGCTGGTAACTCCAAGCCCGAGACTGGCTCCCGGACCAAAGGGACGATCTGCAGCGCGGCGTTCCGATCTGTCGACGGAGATCGCTTGTCGTCCACCCCGCTCCCGCGGCTCGGCGCGGGCTCTGATTCAGCTCGGACTCGGCCGCTCGATCACATCGACGACGTAGCCGAACGGATCGCGGAACCAGAAGCCGCGCGACCCCGCCTGCTGCCGCACCACGGTGCAGCCCGCCTCCACCAGTCGCTTGCGGGCCCGGTCTGCGTCGCTCACGACAAGCGATGGGACGAACGACTGTGGCTCCACGGCCTGATTGATCCACAGACAGAACGCGCCCGTCTCGAGCGCGAGGTGGCGGTCGCTGCGGGAGACCACTGGAAAGCCCAGCACGCCGGAGTAGAACCGCTCCGCCGCCCCCAGGTCGCCGACCTCGATCGCCACGTCACGATTCGATTGGAACTCGCCGGCGAGATGGCGCGCAAGTTTCTTGAATACCCCGGACCAGCCGCCGTTGTAATCGTCGAAGTCGGCGCGCACAGGGTCGAAGCCCGAATGGGTCATCCGGATCCGGGCGCCCCCGGGCCGCGCTTCGATCTCGTAGCGGACCGTAGTCGGCGCCAGATTCGGGTAGCGCCCGTCGCGCCAGGAGTAGACCAGGAGCCGCGGCGGCTCGAGCGCGACCACCTCACCGCCTAACGAAAACTCATCGCCGTTCGCGGTCCATCGCCACCGCGAGCTCCACACGCCGCCGACTCTGAGATCCATCTCCCACTTGGTCGAGACGCAGAGTGCCGGATCGGTCCACCACTGAATCAGCTCGCCGGGTGTCGTGAGCGCCGCGAAGACCCGCTCTGGCGGCGTGTCGATCTCCACCACTTCCACGATCTCTCGGCTCATCGAATCCCTCCCGAAGAAAACCTCTCAAGATGTCGACAGCGGTGGCCGGCAATCATCGGGCCGACGACTGGGATGGTTGCGACGAACCGACCGGATTCGGCGGATCGATCCGCCTCTTTGCGAGCTTCCGCTCTGTTCCGGAAGCTTGCTTCTCTCAGGTGTGACCGTGCTCCCGACTTCCTTGCTTAGCTCTCCGCCGGTTCCAGGCGGCGAATCTGAGCGATCAGCTGGAATCCGCTCGATCCGACTGATCCGCCTCGCCCCGGGTCATCGGTGCCAGCCAAACGACCGAACCCCACGGCGCGCTCTTTCCCTGTTCCCTGGCCCCTATTCCCAGTTCCCTAATCCCTAGCCCGCCTCGTCCCGACGCCCGCCTCGAGATGCCGCTTGAGCCGCTTGAGGCTCACCGACCAGAATCGTCGGTACTCGTCGAGCCAGGCGTCAACCTGCTTGAGCGGCTCGGTGTTGAGCTCGCAGATCCTGAGCCGGCCGTCGCGCCGCTCCCGCACGAGCAGCGCCCCGCGAAGAATTCTCAGATGCTTGGACACCGCCGGCCGCGTCGTGTCGAACCGCTCCGCGATGCTGCCGACCGGCAGCTCTCCCCGGCGCAATAGATCGAGGATGCTCCGCCGAGTTGGATCGGCGAGGGCGCGGAACACGTCGGTCCGGGATGCGCGGGTCGTGACCACGGCGAGCCTCCCCTGCAGCAGGCACGAATCATTAGGTAAACGAACGGTTACACATTACGGAGCGGCTTCCGCGCTGTCAAGTCGATGCCCGGGATCGACCGCGACCCCGCTAGATTTCCCTGCGATTCGTTGGTCGCACTCTCACAACCAGGACTCCGATTTTGCCGTTCACCAGTCTCAAGCTTCACAAGAATCTCCTCCAGGGCTTGAAAGAGCTCGGGTTCCCCCGGCCGACGCCGATCCAGGCCGACGCGATTCCACCGGCGCTCGAAGGGCGCGACGTGCTCGCGTGTGCCATGACCGGCAGCGGGAAGACCGCGGCGTTTCTTCTGCCGATTCTCCACCACCTGATCGATCGGCCGCGGGGCACGACCCGCGCGCTGGTGCTCGCACCGACCCGCGAGCTCGCCGCGCAGATCCTCGAGAGTCTCAACGACCTCGCGGTCCACACGCCGCTCACGGCCGCGTCGGTGTTCGGTGGAGTGGGCATGGGACCGCAGGAGCACGCGTTCCGCACCGGCGCCGACGTGATCATCGCGACGCCCGGACGCCTCCTCGATCATTTCCGGATGCCCTACGCCAAGCTCGCGGGGCTCGAGTACCTCGTCCTCGACGAGGCCGATCGGATGCTCGACATGGGATTCCTGCCCGACATCCGACGGGTGCTCCGTCATATCCCGGCGAAGCGTCAGACGCTCTTCTTCAGCGCCACGATGCCGGCCGAGATCGTCACGCTTACGAAGGAGATGCTCAAGAATCCGGTCACCATCAATCTCCAGCGGCAGTCGGCGCCGGCCGTCGGGATTACCCAGGCGGTCTATCCGGTCGCGCAGGACCTCAAGTCCGCGCTGCTCGTCGCGCTTCTCGCCAGGGGCGAGATGCAGGACGTGCTCGTGTTCACCCGGACCAAACACCGCGCGGACCGCCTAACGAAGCACCTCGTCAAGCACGGGATCAAAGCGGAGCGGATTCACGGCAACCGCTCGCAGGCCCAGCGGACCGCCGCGCTAGCGGGCTTCAAGAGCGGCGCCTATCCGGTCCTCGTCGCCACCGACATCGCGGCCCGCGGCATCGACGTCGAGGAGCTCGGCCACGTCGTCAACTTCGACGTGCCGGTCGTGCCCGACGACTACATCCATCGGGTCGGGCGCACCGCCCGGGCCGAAGCGGTCGGCGACGCGTTCACGTTTGTGGCGCCGGACGAGGAAGAGGATCTCCGCCGGATCGAACGGGCGATCGGGAAGCGGCTTCCCCGGGTGACTGTGCCCGACTTCGACTACAAGGCCAAGCCCGACGCGAAATTCGAGGTGCCCATCGCCGAGCGGATCGCGGCGATTCGGGCCCGCAAGGCCGAAGAGCGGGCGCGGGCGAAGATCAACGCGGCCAGGAAGGCATCGGCTGCGGTCCAACGCCGGCCCGAGCGCGGGCCGAGCGGCCGAGGTGGCGCAAGCGGCGGCGGTGGCGGCCGGAGCGGCATGAGCGGCGGTCGCAGCGGCGGCGGCGGCAGCAGGAGCGGATCACGCTGATCCGGGCGTTGTCATACGCGCCTCCGGTCGGTCTCACCTAGAGAGACCGAACTTCACGAGGTCGAGATGAGACAGCTTGCCGTGACGGGGCTGTTGGCCGTCGCTCTCTTTGGATGCAGCGACGGCTCACCCACGGAAACCACCGTCGGCACCCGCACCTATCTCATGGGGTTTGCGGGCATTCCTCCTCGCCTCGACATCGCGGTGCTGCTCCAGTCGATCGACCTGTGGAGCCAACGGGCCGAGCTTGCGATCGTGCACGAGGAGCTGCCGTGGGTGGATCTCCTCGCCGGCGTCTCCCCCGACACGATCGTCCGCCGCGAGAAGCAGGAGCTGGTCAACTACTATCGCGGCAAAGGCCTCAAGCTCGTTTTCATCGCCGATCCGACGGACGGCCTCGCCCGGGACAAGGACGCGTTTCACCTCCGGCTGGCGGGACGGAGCATGACGGAGCCCGCGGTCCAGCGCCTGTATCGCGACTATGTCAGCGCCTTCGTGCGGATCCTCCATCCCGAGTACGTCGGGCTCGCGGCAGAGACGAATCTGGTCCGGGCCACCGCGCCGCCCGCGCTCTATCAGGCGGTCGTGCAGGTTGCGAACGACGCGGCGAGCGACGTCCGCGCCATCGCTCCCACGGTTCCGCTCCTCGTGAGCGTGCAGGTGGACGTCGCGTGGGGCAAGCTGACCGCAAGCGGCGCTTACGAGGGCATTGCAGCCGATCTCCGCGACTTCCCGTTCGTCGGCCTGGTCGGGCTTTCCTCGTATCCCTACTTCGCCTTTTCCGATCCGGACCAGATCCCCGCGGACTACTACAGCCGGCTCGTGAGCGGGACCACGCTGCCGGTGATGGTGACCGAGGGCGGGTGGGCGAGCGCGTCGGGCGGCGGGTTCACCAGCACGCCGGCGAAACAGGCCCGCTACCTCGCCAAGCACGCTCAGCTGCTCGACCGTGCCGGCGCCATCGGCTATCTCCAGCTCACGTTCACCGACATCGACCCGAGCGAGTTCGGCGACGGTGATCCGGGCGGGATCCTTCCGCTGTTCGCGTCGTTAGGCCTGGTCGACGTGAACCTTGTCCCAAAGCCGGCGCTGGCGGTCTGGGACAGCCTCTACGGGCTTCGCAGGCGGTAAGGCACGGCGGCACGACGGGAAGACGTAGGACGGACGGTAGGACGGTAAGACGTAGGAAGGCGAGCGATGACGTTGACCGAGACTGCCGACCCAGGCCCGGGTCAGAGTCTCGCTTTCCGCGCCTACCGTCCTACCGTCCTACCGTCCTACCGTCTTACCGTCTTACCGTCTTTCGCGGTGCTCGGTCCGACCGCTCCCTCGT
>JBDTOH010000491.1:0-4637 GCA_039933355.1 Gemmatimonadota bacterium
CGTCGGAGTGCACATCAAGTACCGCGAGGTCGGGACCGTCGTGATGAGCATCGTGCTGGGGCTTCTCATGGCGTTCATCGCGTATGGGCGGATGGTGTTGAGGCCGATCATCTGACCCTGGGGCCGGCAGCGACCCACGGATCTCCTCCGGCATGGCTGCCACTCATCCGGCTAGCGCCTCACTGACGAGCGGGGTAATCTGAGGCTTCTCTAATCCGGTCGTCCCGATGGTGAAGCTGTTCATGGGTCTTCTCGTGCTTGCGGGGGTTGCGGGGGCGGGTTTGGCGGCGGCGCACGCCTACCGGGATCCCGAGCAAGCGGTGATCGACGACGAGGTGCGGCGGCAGGCGCCCGGGCGTTTCATCCGGCTGAGCGACGGGATCACGCACTACGACGTGGCCGGGCCCGATTCGGGTCAGCGGGTGATCCTCGCGCACGGCTTCTCCACGCCGTACTACATCTGGGACTCCACTTCCATCGCGCTCGCGGCCGCCGGGTTCCGGGTGGCGCGGTTCGACTACTTCGGGCGGGGATACTCCGACCGCCCCGACCGACACTACGACGTAGATCTCCTGGACCGGCAGATGGTCGAGCTGCTCGACTCGCTCGGCTGGAAGAGCCCGGTGGACATCGTCGGTCTCTCGATGGGCGGGATTGTCGTGGCCGCGTTCGCGGGGCGACATCCCGAGCGAACCCGCTCGATGACGATGGTCGACCCGGCGGCGGGGGATTTGAAGGGGAGTCTCCCCTGGGTGTTCAAGCTGCCCGGATTGGGTTTGGTGCTCTGGGAGACGTTCGCTCTGCCCGGCATGGCGAAGGACCAAATCTCCGATTTCTTCGAGCCGGCCAAGTGGCCCACCTGGCCCGATCAGTACCGAGTTCAGATGCGGTATCGCGGCTTTGGCCGCGCGCTGCGTTCGACGCTGATGGGTTGGGACCACCTCGAGCTCGATACGCTGTATGCGCGGGTTGGCGCTCGAGGGACCCGGTCGCTCCTGATCTGGGGACGGGAGGACAAGTCGGTGCCGTTCGCTCAATCGGGCGGGGTCCGGAAGGCGATCCCGCAGATTCGGTTCGAGCCGATCGACCGGGCCGCGCATCTGCCGCACATGGAACGGACCGACGTGGTGAATCCAATGCTGATCGGGTTCCTCCGTCAGACGCCGTAAGCGACGCGTATCTGCATTTTACGATCCGCACTCCCCGGAGCAGTCCTCGATGACCCGATTGTCCGCCACTCGCGCTCGCGCTCTGGTCCTTGGCCTGAGCGCCCTCCTGTGCACCACGATTGCAGCCGCCCAGGCGCCGACCGATTGGTCGGTCAAGGTGACCCGGCGCGACGTTATGGTCCCGATGCGGGACGGGGTCAAGCTCCACACGGAGATCTACACGCCGAAGGGCCACCCCGAGGCGATGCCGTTCATCATGACCCGGACGCCGTACGGTCTCCTCTTTGGGACCGACGCGAAGGGGTTTCCGAACGGGCTCGCGAACTACCGGGAGCTGATCGACGATGGCTTCATCATCGTGCTGCAGGACATCCGCGGAAAGTCCCGGTCCGAGGGGCGGTTCGTGATGCTCCGGCCGCCGCGGAGCTCGAAGGACCCGAAGGCCATCGACGAGAGCACCGACGCCTACGACACCATCGACTGGCTGCTCACGAACGTGCCTAACAACAACGGGCGCGCCGGCATGATGGGCATCTCCTACATGGGCTGGACTACCGTGATGGCGATGCTCGATCCCCACCCCGCTTTGAAGGCGGTGTCGCCGCAGGCCTCGCCGGCGGACATGTACATCGGCGACGACTTTCACCATAACGGCGCCTTCCGCCTGAGCTACGCGATGGAGTACGCGTTCGCGATGGAGCGGGGCGCCGAGGTGACGCCGTTCAAGTTCAGTAACCCGGACACGTATCAGTGGTACCTCGACTTGGGGCCGTTGGTGAACGTCAAGGAGAACTACGGCGGCGCCAAGCTCCCGACCTGGGTCGATTTCGTCTCGCACCCGAACTATGACGCGTTCTGGAAGCGGCAGGCGTTCGCACCCTATCTCACGAAGGTGACGGTGCCGACGCTCAACGTGGCCGGCTGGTGGGATCAGGAGGATTTCTATGGCCCGCTCGAGATCTATCGGCTGCTGGAACAGCACGACACCAAGAACCAGAACTTCCTCGTCGTCGGCCCGTGGAATCACGGCGGCTGGGGCGCCGGCAAGGGCGATTCGCTGGGGAAGGTCAGCTTCGGCAGCCGGACCGGCGAGTATTTCCGCGAGAAGATCCAACTGCCGTGGTTCCAGTACCATCTGAAGGGCCAGGGCACGCTGGCGCTGGCCGAGGCGACGACGTTCGAGCCGGGAGCAAACAGGTGGGTGTCGCACACGAGCTGGCCGGAGCGGAGCGGGACCAGCGTCAAGAAGCTGTACCTGCAACCGGGAGGGAAGCTCTCATGGGAGCCGCCGGCGGCGAGCGGCAAGGCGTTCGCCGAATACGTGTCGAACCCGGATGATCCGGTTCCCTACCGGAAGCGTCCGATCGACGCGACCCTCGGCTTCAACGGCTGGCCTACTTGGCAGGTCCAGGACCAGCGCTTCCTGGCGGGGCGGAAGGACGTGCCGACCTGGATCTCGGCGCCGCTCGAGAGCGATGTGGTCATTGCGGGGTCGATCGTGGCCAAGCTGTTCGCGTCCACCTCGGGAACGGACAGCGACTGGATCGTCAAGCTGATCGACGCCTATCCGGAGCCCAATACGGCCAGCCCGCCGATGGCCGGGTATCAGCTGATGGTAATGGGCGACGTGTTGCGAGGCCGGTTCCGGCAGAGCTTCGAGAGGCCGGCCGCACTCAAGCCTAACGTCGTTACGCCGTACCAACTGGACCTCCACTCGGTGGACTATCGGTTTCTCAAGGGGCACCGGATCATGGTGCAGATCCAGAGCAGCTGGTTTCCGATCATCGACCGCAATCCGCAGACGTTCACGCCGAGCATTTTCGAGGCGAAGCGAACGGACTATCGGAGTGCAACGCAGCGGGTGTATCACAGCCCGGCGTACCCGACCCATCTGGAGATGGTGGTCGGGAACTGACGACCGCAGCGGGCGCGACCGTCACGGCTTGAAAGCGACAACTTGTAGCAGATGGGAGGACGTGAAATGGCGGGCATCAAGAAGGGGGTTCCGTTTGGCGGCACGCCGCCGGTCGGACGATACACGATGGAGGTTCGGGGCCCGGAGCGGATGCATTCGAGCGGGTTCGACTGGGACTTCGAGACCGAGGTGGCATTGCCGGCGAGTTATGGCGACACGTCCGATAGGGCGTATCCCGTGCTCTGGCTGACCGACGGGCCCTTGGTGTTCAATCTCGCGGTCGGCATCCAGAATCTGCTGGCCACAGGCGGCCTGGCGCCCGAGCTGATCATCGTGGGAGTCGGCTGCTCGAGCGCCGCCGGCCTTGCGGAGTACAGCCGCCGGCGGGTGATCGAGCTCACGCCGCCGGGAAACCAGCTCTTCTACGACGGCCCCGGCGGGGACTATTTCAAGAAGCTGGCGCCGGAGTACAGCACTCCGCAGCGGGCGGACGCGTTCCTCGCGTTTCTGGTGGACGAGGCTCGTCCCGCCCTGGCAAAGCAATATCGAATGATCGAGGATCACGGCCTGTTCGGTCATTCGGGAGGAGGGATGTTCGCTAACTACGCGCTGTTTGCACGGCCCGGGACATTCCGCCGCTACATCATCGGGAGCCCGTCGAGCAATGCCGTCGATCGCGCGGCGTTCAAACTGGAGGCCGCCCACGCGGCGGCTCACCGGGATCTCCAGGCGGATGTTTTCTTCGGCGCGGGGGAAGCGGAAATCGGCGAGATGATGCTTGCCGCGTGGGGGATCGTCAGCGCGCCGGTCCTGATGGCCGAGACGCTGCTGCTCAGGCAATACCCGTCGCTCAAGATCACCACACGAATCTTCTCGGCCAAAAACCATTTCACGGCCGTGCCGGACATCCTGCTGGAAGGGATTCAGGCGGTGTGGGGAAACGATCCGTGACGGGGCTAGCCGAGATCTCCCGATTGGGAATTGCGGATTTGACGGATTGGGGCGGCCCACGCGCGAGCCGGGTGTCATTGCACCAGCTCCAGCGCGACGCCGAGGCGCTCGAGTAGCCGAGGTAACCCGTCCGGCCCGAGCACGTGCAGCTGCCCGATCGCGACAAAATGGGTCCCCTTGGTTCCGAGCAGCTCGAAGACCTTGCGGGCCCACCATCCGTTCCGCTGCGGCTGCATCACCTGGTACAGGTCGGGCATCTTGGTCCGCATCCGGTCGAGCGACCGCGTGGGACCATCGCCCGGATCCCCGTCGATCCAGCTGAACGACTCGGTTGGCTCATTCCGTCCCTTCTTGTAGTCATCCAGAAAATCCAGGAGCCACTCGATGTATTGGCTCTGCGCCTTGTCCGACATGAGCGCCATGAACGTCGTGAACGCGCCGCTCGGGAACTCGTAGCCGACGCGCTTCCCGGCAACCCTCGCCATCGAGCCGAGCACGGCATCCACGTCCACCTGGTTGTGAGTGACCGGTCGCTTCGACCAGAAGGACCTAACGATGGAGTAGTACGCTCGCCACGGACGCAATGGTTGGATCGAGTCCTT
>JBDTOH010000492.1:0-4613 GCA_039933355.1 Gemmatimonadota bacterium
CGGCCTGAAGGAGAAGCGAGCGCGCAATGGTCATGGGGGAGCCCGGAGGAGATGGGGGGAATGTAATCGGGCCGGGAATAGGGAATAGGGAATGGGGAATAGGGAATAGGGGGCGCGTTCAGGGGATCCTCTATTCCCAATTCCCAATTCCCGATTCCCTCTATATTGAAAAACCATGTTCCCCTACAAAGACGACAACCCAACGCTCTCGACTCCGGTCGTCACGTTTCTGCTGATCGGGCTCAATGTCCTCGTCTGGATCCTGGTCCAGGGGATGGGCACTGAGCCTCGGCTGTCTGCATCGGTATGCGAGCTGGGGTTCATCCCCGGCGAGGTGTTGCATCGACTGGCGCCGGGGACGCTCGTCTCGGGATCGGGGCAGCTTGATTGCGTGACCGGCGGCGGCCGGTCCGGCGCCACCCTGCTCACGTCGATGTTCCTGCACGGCGGATGGCTTCACCTCATCGGGAACATGTGGTTCATGTGGGTGTTCGGAAACAATGTCGAAGACTCGATGGGCCGGGTCCGGTTCTTCATGTTTTACGTCGTGTGCGGTCTGATTGCTGCGCTGACGCAGGCCCTCGTGAACCCGAACAGCGCGATTCCGATGGTCGGTGCCTCGGGCGCGATCAGTGGCGTTATGGGCGCCTACATCGTTCTCTATCCCCGGGTCCGGGTTCACATGTTCATATTCCTGGGCTTCATCTTTTTCCGGACCGCCGTTCCCGCCTACCTGATGTTAGGCTATTGGTTCCTGCTCCAGATCATCGGCACGCTGCCGCAGCTCGCGCGCGAAGAGGGAGGCGGCGTGGCGTTCTGGGCCCATACCGGCGGGTTCCTCGCCGGCATTGTGCTCGTCAATGTCTTCCGGAATCCCCGGCTGGTCGCGCTCCGGCGCGCCCACGCGCTTCCCTGAGGCGCCATGAGTCGGATCAAGCCGACCATCCGGTATCGAATCAGCCGAGACTCCGAGCCCCGAGTGACGGTCGGCTCGCCCGGAATCCCCGAGGCCGGCCCGCCGAGAAACCCGGGGATGCCGCTCGAGCTCGACTGGGTTCGAGAAGCCCGGGTTAACCGGAGCGCGGTCGAGCGCCGCGCCGACACGCTGCCCAAGCGCCGGAGCGTCAAGCAGGAGTGGCAGGCCGGATGGCTCCTTCGCGCCGTCACACTGATGGATCTCACCACGCTCTCGGGCGACGACACGCCGGGCCGGGTCGAGCGGCTCTGCGGCAAGGCCCGCCGGCCGGTCCGCGCCGACCTGCTCGAATCGTTAGGCGTCGCCGACTTGGGGCTCACGGTCGGCGCGGTCTGCGTCTACCACGGGTTCGTCGAGACGGCGGTGCGCGCCCTCGAAGGAAGCGGGATCCCGGTCGCCGCGGTCTCGACCGGCTTTCCCGCGGGCCTCTCACCCATGGCCCAGCGGCTCGGTGAGATCGAAGCGTCCGTCCGGGCCGGTGCTCGGGAGATCGACATCGTCGTCACCCGCGCTCACGTGCTGACCGGCAACTGGGGCGCGCTCTACGATGAGGTGAAGCTGTTTCGCGAGACGGCGGGGCCGGCCCATCTCAAGGCCATCCTTGGGACCGGCGAGCTCGGCACGCTCCGCGACATCTACCGCGCCAGCCTCGTCGCGATGATGGCCGGCGCCGATTTCATCAAAACGTCGACCGGTAAAGAGCCGGTGAACGCGACGCTTCCGGTCGGTCTTGTGATGGCCCGCGCGATCCGCGCCTACCGCGAGCGGACCGGGCACCTGGTCGGCCTCAAGCCCGCGGGCGGCATCCGGAAGGCAAAGGAATCCCTCGACTGGCTCGCGCTGATCAAGGAGGAGCTCGGCGACCGCTGGCTCCGTCCCGATCTGTTCCGCTTCGGCGCGAGCACCCTGCTGGCGGACATCGAACGGCAGCTGGAGCATTTTGTGACGGGCAGGTATTCGGCAGGGCACAGGCACGGGAGCAGCTAGGGAATCGGGAATAGGAACCGCCTCGGCAGCTCTATTCCCTGTTCCCCATTCCCTATTTCCGACCCGGTCGCGCAAGAGATCTCGGGAGCTCACCAATGTCCACCGTCCGCGACGCCTTCAACTCCATGCCTTGGGGCCCCGCCCCCGAGTCCGCGGCGCTTGCCGCCGCATGGCTCGAGCGCTTTGGACGGAAGTTCGGCCACTTCATCGGGGGCCGGTCCGTCGAGCCCGTGTCCGCCGAGTACTTCGCGACCATGAACCCCGCCAACCGGCAGGAGCTTGCCCTGGTTGCGCAGGGGAGTGCCGCCGACGTGGACGCCGCCGTTCGGGCTGCGCGTGAGGCCCAAACCGACTGGTGGGCGTTAGGCGGGCACCGGCGAGCCCGCCACCTTTACGCGATCGCGCGGCTGATCCAGAAACACAGCCGGCTCGCCGCGGTGGTCGAGACGCTCGACAACGGCAAGCCGATTCGCGAGAGCCGCGATCTCGACATCCCCCTCGCCGCTCGGCATTTCTACTATCACGCGGGCTGGGCCCAGCTCATGGAAGCCGAGTTTCCCGGCGCTCTTCCGCTGGGCGTGGTCGGCCAGATCATTCCATGGAACTTCCCGCTCCTCATGCTCGCCTGGAAGATCGCGCCCGCGCTCGCGATGGGAAACACGATCGTGCTCAAACCGGCCGAGCTCACCCCGCTCTCGGCGCTCCTGTTCGGGGAGATCTGTGCCGAGGCGGGCCTGCCGCCGGGCGTGGTCAACATCGTCACCGGCGACGGGCGGACTGGTGAAGCGCTCGTCACCCACGAGGGCGTGGACAAGATCGCATTCACCGGCTCGACCGAGGTCGGGCGCGCGATCCGCGCCGCCACCGCCGGCTCCGGGAAGAAGCTGTCGCTCGAGCTCGGCGGCAAGTCGCCCTTCATCGTCTTCGAGGATGCCGATCTCGACAGCGTGGTCGAAGGTGTCGTCGACGCCATCTGGTTCAATCAGGGTCAGGTCTGTTGCGCCGGCTCCCGGATTCTCGTGCAGGAAGGCATCGCGGACCACCTGACGGCCAAGCTCCGCGCCCGGATGGAGACCCTGAGGATGGGCGACCCGCTCGACAAGTCGATCGATATCGGTGCCATCATCGCGCCGGTCCAGCTCGAGAAAATCACGGCGCTCGTGGCCCGCGGCGTTGCGGAGGGTGCCACGCTCTGGCAGCCGAGCTGGAGCTGTCCCATGGAGGGCCTGTTCTATCCGCCGACCTTGTTCACGAACGTCTCGCCCGCGTCCACGATCGCCCAGGTGGAGATCTTCGGCCCGGTGGTCGTGTCGATGACGTTCCGAACTCCGGTCGAAGCGGTCGAGCTCGCCAATAACACGCGCTATGGACTCGCCGCGAGCGTGTGGACCGAGAACGTGAGCACCGCCCTCGACATCGCCCCGCAGCTCAAAGCCGGCACGGTCTGGATCAACTGCACGAACATGTTCGACGCAGCAGCCGGGTTTGGAGGCTATCGCGAGAGCGGCTTTGGGAGGGAAGGGGGGAGGGAAGGGCTGTGGGAGTACGTGAAGGCGGCAAGGCGGCAAGGCGGCAAGGCGGCAAGTGAAGCAGCTGCTCAGTCGAAGTCGCCCGATGGCTCATCGGCGTCCCAACCTGCCGCCCTGCCGCCTTGCCGCCCTGCCGCCCTCTCGCCTATCGACCGCTCCCCCAAGCTCTACATCGGAGGCGAACGGGTCCGGCCGGACTCCGGCTACAGTATGAAGATCATGACCGCGGCCGACGCTCTCGCGGCAGAGGTCCCGTTAGGTAGCCGGAAGGATATTCGGAACGCGGTCGAGGCGGCTCATGCGGCGAAAGGCTGGGCTAAGGCCACCGCGCACCTCAGGGCTCAGGTCCTCTACTACATCGCAGAGAACCTATCCCTTCGCAGCGCCGAGCTGGCCGGGCGGATCGAGACTCTCACCGGCGCGGACTCCGCCACGGCCGCCGCGGAGGTCGAGCGGTCGATCGAGCGCACATTCACCTGGGCGGCCTGGGCCGACAAGTACGACGGCCGGGTTCATGCCACACCGTACCGGAACGTCACGCTGGCGATGAACGAGCCGGTGGGCGTATTAGGCGTGATCGCGCCAGAGTCCCCCACGCTCCTGGGGTTCCTTTCGATGGTGCTGCCGCCGTTGGCGATGGGTAACACGGTCGTCGCCGTCCCGTCGGAGCGGTGGCCCATCCTCGCGATCGACTGCTACCAGGTCTTCGACACCTCGGACGTTCCGCCCGGCGTCATCAACATCATCACCGGCAAACGCGACGAGCTGGCGAGCGTGCTGGCCGCGCACGATGACGTGGATGGAGTCTGGTACGTGGGCTCGAGCGAAGGCAGCACGGACGTCGAACGCCGCTCGACCGGCAACATGAAGCGGACGTGGGTGGACTACGGGAAGGGGCGCGACTGGTGGGACGACGGCGAGGGCGAGGAGTTCCTTCGTGAAGCGACGCAGGTGAAGAATATCTGGGTGCCGTACGGGGCCTGACAGCGGACGGTGACGGGGGACGGGGACCTGCCTAACAGCGATCTACTCCGCTCGCTCCCGAGATCGGCCTAGTAGATCCCTCGTTCGCTCGGGATGACGTCGCGGTTAGGCGACCTCCGGACCTCGATTCCCTATTC
>JBDTOH010000493.1:0-4600 GCA_039933355.1 Gemmatimonadota bacterium
TGGGCGCTCGGCATGTGGGCCGCCTCGGTACGGTACTGGCCGCGGCGGCTGGCGCGGACATGGGCCGCGACGCGGACGCCGCGCTGGAAGAGCTCCACGGTGGTGGCGGCGCAGCGCGCGTCGAGGTGCTCCCCGACGAGCTGATACGGCACCGAGTAGTACGCGTGATCGACCTGCACATGGTAGTCGATGCTCACCTTCACGCGGCTCCACTCGGCGTAGGTGAAGCGCTGCGGGGGGAGCGCCCGCAGCGCCGGGCGCTCGAGCTGCTCGCACAGGGCGCGGCGGCTCTGGCCGTAGCGGCGCATCGTGCGCGCATTGAGGTCGTCGAGCCGCTCGGCGATGCCCGCGTTCAGCTCGGCGAGGGAGAAGAACTGCTGGTGCCGGAGCCGGGCGAGGATCCAGCGCTCGGCGACCAGCACGCCGGCTTCCACCTTGGCCTTGTCGCGCGGGTGCGCCGGCCGGGCGGGCAGGATGATGGTGCCGTAGTGCGCCGCCCATTCCTCGAAGGTGCGCTGGATCGTCGGCTCGTAGCGACACGGCCCGGTGACCGCGGCCTTGAGCTGGTCGGGGACGACCACCGCCGGCACGCCGCCGCAGTGCTCCAGGGCGCGGGTGTGCGCCGCGATCCAGTGCGGCACGCGCTGACTCTCGAGCGCCTCGGCGTAGGTGAAGTTCGAGGCGCCGAGCACGGCGACGAACAGCTCCGCCTCGTGCCGCTCGCCGGTCTCGGGATCGATCCAATGCGGCTTCTGACCGGCGAAGTCGGTGAACAGCTTCTCGCCGGCGCGATGCACCTGGCGCATCACCACCCGTTGGGTGCGCTTCCAGCGCCGGTACGGCTCGCAGAACTGTGTGTACCCGTACCCGTCCGGATGTCGCTCGCGGTACTCGACGTGCAGCAGCTGCAGCGTCACGCCGGGCTGTTTCAGCTCCAGGTCCATCGCCGCCGGGTCGGGCAGCGGCGTGCGCAGCGCCCGGCGCGACCGGCCGTAGAGGACGGCTTCCAACTCCGCCTCGCTCAGCGCCGCGACCAGCGGCCCGGCCAGGCCGGCGGCGGCCGCGGCGCGCACCACGTCACTGACGGTGCCCACGCCGACCCGCAGCGCGCGGGCAATCTGGCGGTGGCGCCGGACCTCGGTCCACTTCAGTCGCAGAATCTCTCGGGCCTTGTGCATCGGCAGTCTCTCCGTGGCCATCCTCGCCTCCTCCCCTCCGGTCGCGGGAGGCGACAAGCACCGGCAGACTGCCCGGCCCACTCCGCCTCCCAGTGTGTGAGGCGGGGGGTGTAGCGCGCGCTCAGGGCGTGATCACGATCCCGACATCAGTGATCACCATCCCGATACGGGTGATCACGATGCCGACATCGCTGATCACGATCCCGATACGGCCCCGTGATCACCATCCCGAGATCGGTGATCACGATCCCGATACGGGTGATCACGATGGACCGATACCCGCAGATCCCGATGCGAACCGGGTTTCACGATGCCGAAACGAGCGATCACAATGGCCGAAACCCGCAGCCGAGCTCATCGAGCAAGCGCGACCGCTTCCCGAGCGCTTTGCGTGGCGAGCCGCTCGCCTCGTCGAGGGCCGCGGAGGATCAGGCCCCACCCAGAGGATCAGGCCCCACCCAAACGATCGGCCAGAGCCCGATCGCACCGCTTGAGCTTCGAGCAGCGCAGTCATAACGGCCAAGACCGAGCGCCCGGAACGGACCTGTCACTCCGGACAGCGTCAACGCCCCCTCCGCCGAATCCGAGCCCTCCCGCCGCACAAGCGTCCACGGCCCCGGCCTGCCGGAGCTGCCGAGCGCCAAAACACTTCCGATCTCAACGGCCACTTCGAAAGTCTGCCAGCTACCCGCTGCTGTTCCCTTAGCCTGGCAATACGTTCGCCGCGGACGTTCCGAGGCTCATCCTTCCCTCGAAGAGCGTTCCTGACCTCACTTCCAGGGGGGCGATCATCCTCGCCGACCCGACCTGTCGCGGACGATCACTAGGAGAACGACTCCCAAAAGGCATACGCAACTCTCTCCACATTCCTCCCCTTCCCACCGTCCGGCCGCAGCTTCAGTCAAAAAAAAAAGGGGCGGCCCCGAAAGGCCGCCCCTCACAACTCCAGGAAACCTACAACTTACGGCAGTACGATGAAGTCCGGATCTTCCCTGTCACCCTGGAAGTGAACGTTGAAGTCCGCGATTCCCGCTTCGTCGTGCAGTTCGTGGGCTACCGCCAGCACACCACCGTTGATCGGATGGATGCGAGTCTGCCCGGTCAGCGTGCCAGACACGCCAGCACTCCAGATCGAGCGCAAAGGCTGCGTGGTGTCGATACTCGACAGCGTACTGAACTGATTGCATTGGAAAGGACGACTCGTCGAGAAACGGTTCTCGAATTCGTTGTACACCAAGTACTGCACCACGGTACCACCCGGTACCTGACGGAGGTAATCCTCCGTGCACGGCACCAAGTTCAAAATCGTAAAGATCTGGCTTCCGTCGTCGATCACCGGATCTTCAGCGAAGTCGAAGAAATGATTGAGGATCAAGATGTTCGGACAGCCGTTGTACTCCGGCTCCGGCCCGCCCAAGACGAGTACGTTATCGTCGTTAACCTGACCTTCAATCGCCTGGATGCCAACGGCGTTGCTCTTGCCGACGTTGATGAAATCCCCTCCAGGCGTTGGAGAGTCGAAGAAAAAGCCCAAGGTCGCTTCGCCCTTCAGGACGTTACGATCGACTGGGAAGCCATCCTCGTCAACCGCAATGCACCGCAGCGAACCCAGGAACGGCTCTTCAGGCACGCCCGGAATCCGGCTTCCGGCATTGCTGCTGCCGTCAAGCCCGAAGTTGCTCTTTCCGTCGATCGGGAACTTCCCAAAAGCCTTGTTCGGCGAAACGGTCGAGAAGCCCGACAGCCCGTCTGATGCCAGCCAGCCGAGGGGCTGGAACGGCGTCAACTGGACCCGGAAATCCGTCTCGTTCCAACCCGGCAGGCAGAGACCGCAGCCTGTCATCGGGTCACAGCATTCTTCTGCAGCGTAGCAAATCTCACCCGTATTCGTGCAGTGCGGATTGGCATTTTCGTAGAAGCAGTGCGCGTGCACTGCCGTATTAGACGTATTGCTGAGCTGAATCACGGTGTTGATGCCAACCAAGGGCAGAGCATCGAAAAAGCTCTCCTCAGCGAAAATCACCGTCGGCCAGTCGAGAATGGCCGCAGCCCGGTCGGAGGTGACATCAGCGGCCACCGGCCTGACGCCGCTAACCGCGAGCGCCATGGCCAGTCCCACCAACCAGCTCGCCCAACGCACCTGTCGCATGATTGTCTCCTTTCCCCTACCTTTGCGCACTCTGGACCTTGCCACGACTACTGAATCTGATCCGGCGGGATCGTAATCAGATCCGGACCAGGGCGAGATCCCTCGACATGGTAGTTCACGTCAGCCGTGGACACGTTACCATCCGGTGCGACATGAGACTCGGTCCCGACCATCAAGAAGCCCGACGGGAACTGCGCAGCCGGCCGCAGACGCGATTGCGCGAATGCCGTTCCGAGAACGCTGAAGTTGTAAACGACCGGATTGATCTGGTCGAGATCGAATTCCGCCCAGCAGGTGAACTTCACAGAGGAAGAGAAGGCAGTTTCGAACTCGTTGTAGGTATTGATGACTGCGTTGACGGTCGTCGGCGGGTTCGAGTTCTGCGACTCGAAGTCCTCGGTACACGGCACAAAGGTCCACGAGGTAAAGATGCCGGAATCGTCGTCGCTGCCGAAGAACGGGTCCGGAGCGCCCTGTGCAAAGTGGTTAGCAATCCAGACCTGCGGACAGGCGTCGTACTCAGCGCCGTTCGGGCACTCGTCGCTCGGCTCACCACCCAGGCACAGTACATTGTCGCCGTCGTTGTTCTCGTTCCCGAGCACGCCGAGGGCGTTGTACTTCGCGACGTCGAACAGCGTGTCGTCGCAGTCGTCGCTCGACGCGCAGGCGCCCAAGCTCAGCGTGCAAGCGTCCGCCACAGGATCACAGACGTCGGCGATGATTGTAGTCGCCTCACCCTTGAGATGATTGCCCGAGAGAGGCGCGCCGGAGTCGTCGACCTCCACGCACTTCAGCTCGCCGGTGAAGTACTGGACAACCGGCGGCACGCGGCCTGGATCCAGGCCCGCGCCATTGCACGCGTAGTTGGGGGGCGCCGGCGGGTTGTTAGAGCCATTCGCGCACCCCGGATCCGTCGGATCCACCAAGCGCCCCTCCGACACTACCCAATGGGTCGGCTGTTGTTTCGTCAGCCAGATGTCGAAATCCACCTCGATCCACAAAGGCGGGTTCGTGATGGGGTCGGGCGGGAAATCGGCGAAGGTCGGTGCGCCGTTCACATAGAAACAGTGCGCATGGACCATCGAATTCGACGTGTTGGTGATCTGGATGATCGTATCGCGCGTTCCGTCGGCGATCACCTTCGGGAAGACCAGGATCGACGAACTCTTCTCGGTGGTCACCTGCGCATGAACACTCCCGACCACCAGACCCACCAGAGCCGCCGCCATGAGCCCGACTCGCCCTCGCTGCCTAAGCATTAGCCTCCTCCTTT
>JBDTOH010000494.1:0-4596 GCA_039933355.1 Gemmatimonadota bacterium
GGTTCAGCCAGAACCTTGACGTTCGCGATCTTCGGGATGACAACGTCGCCGACCGCAGGGGTCGCGGATGGCGGCGCCGGATTCGCGGACCCGGCTGGGTCGGTCGGGGCGGCGGCAGGCTGGGGCGTCGTGTCACGCTTCCCAACCAGCGATTTGACCTGGGCGACATCGGACTTGAGCTGATTCACATCGATCGCGTCGCCGTCGGCCGCGAACAGCCCGTTCCAGAGCCCGGGCGCCGCGACCTTGGTCGAGAGCACGTGGTCCGGTTTGTCGTGCTTGACGCCGGGCTTCGGGAGAAAGACCCAGAGGTTGGTCCCGACATCGGTGACCGCGCCGGCCATGCCCGCCTTGAGGACTGTGTTGTCGCTCACGCCGTCGGCGAACTCCCGGTTTACGAACGCGACCCTCACTCTGCGCTTCACGCCCGAGAGGCTCTCGACCACCTTGGCGCTGTCGGCGTCCGTCCCGATCACGAGGATCAGCGTCCGGCCGTCGGATTCGAGCGGCACGGCCTGCTGCCCGAGGACTCGCTTCGCGGCGTCCACCTGGTGCTTGTCCCCGGTCATGGTGCGCCGGAGGCTGCCTAGAATGCCGCCCTGTTGGGGCTTGCCTTTGTCGGCCGCGGCGAGCTGCTGAGTGGCCTGCTGCACGGCATCACGCCGCAAGAAGACCGATGTGACCACGACATTCGTGTCGGCAGCACGCGCGGATCCAGCGGGCTGGCCGGCGCCGCCGGGCCTCTGGGCTCGAGCCCCTGGTCCGAGCACGAACACCAGGCCGACGATTGCAAGAAGGTTCGACGCTCGAGCAGGCATGGTGCCTCCCATCGCCTTGAAGGCTCACCGGACTTCGCTTGCCAAGCATTGCGCAGTGGTCAGCCAAAAGCCGTCATCGGCGGCGACTTCAAACTTCCGATTCGGGCCGTCCTAATTGGCTCCGTGATACTTCTTGCCCGCCATCGGTGCGGCGGCCACCGGTGCAGTCCACCGTCCCGACTCCACATCCATCCAGCGTTTGAAGAGGAGATCGGCGTTCTCGAGCAGGAGCGTCTTGGCGTCCGGCCTCGCACGGACGATCTCCATCATGAGGCGCGAGTAGGAAAGCGTCGCGACGCCGATCAATCCCACCACGCCGTCGTACGCCGCAGCGAAATCCTTCGCAACGAAGTCGACTTGGTTGTCGTGATAGTTGATGCCGGGCACGTCCTTGAGCGGTTCGAGGCTGGCCGGTGGAACCGCGTGCAGCGCCGCGCGGATCGGCGTGGTGAGCGCCATCGACTTCGCCTGGCTCCGCCGCTCGAGCGCTCGTTTGGCGGCCGCGCGCATGTCCGCGTGGACCTGATCGACCGGCCGGAGCTCCACGGTGGACGCGCTCGTGGCCCGCTTGGTCACCACGTACTCGAGCCAAGGCATCGTCTTGAGATCGGCCCGGAGCCGGTCGTCACCAGTCACCATGATCAGGGGCACACCGACCCGTCCCCAGGAGTAACCGACCAGCTCGCTCTCGGTGATCGGCTGGCCGTTCATGATGATGTCCATGCCGATCGTATATGTGTGGGAGGCGAAGCCGCGGCTCCCGGTCTTGGCATGCATGCCCACCGCGACGACCGCATCGTACTTGTTAGGCTCCACGATGTCGACGTACTGCCGGAACGGCTTGTCGCGGACGACCTGCTCGGCCCGCTTGTCGAGCAGGTCGCGGCGGACGTCCGGCTCGGGATTGCCGCTGCCGTGGGCGTCGACCACGTCGACCGACGTGGCACCGCCGTCATAGAGTCCTGCGACGACCGTGTTGATGTCCGCCACCAGAAGCTCCTGTCCCTTGGGATAGGCGTCGGGGTGGTTGAACCGGAACTGGTTCGGGTCATCCTCGCCGGCCAATCCCTCCATATCATGGTAGATCAGCACGCGGAGCCCGCTTTTCGGAGCGGGCAACGGGGCGGCGAGCTTGCGGGACGCGATGAGCGGCGCTTGCGCCGACCCCGACGCAGCCAGCAGAGAAGCGCACGCGAGCACAATGGCGAGCCGGGCGATTCGATCGGGCACGGGAGTCTCCTGGGGTGGAAATCGGTCGACCGGTCGCGACCGTGAAACCCGGCCTCGGCGGTCTGTCAGCTTTTCTGGGAGGAAGTTAAGTTGGGTTCGACACCATCTGTCGCGCAACCACCAGGAAACCCGGACTCACGTCATGCGTAGTTTCCCCTGGCTTGCCGCCGTGGCGAGCCTCACCGTCGGCTTTCCGCTCCTCGCCCAGCAGCCCATCGACTCCGCCTACACCGCCAAGATCCGCGAGCTCACGCCGACCGATCCGCGCTGGCAGTTCACGACCGAGCTGGTCGACTACCTCCCCGCGTCGAGCAAGGTGCCGAGCCCGCTCAAGGTGTTGGGATATGTCCCGGGCACGATCGGGAAGCTGTCGTACGTGGCGGACGTGAATCGCTATTTCCGCGCGGTCGCCGCCGCCTCCCCGCGGGTCAAGATCTTCTCGCTCGGCATGAGCGATGAAGGGCGCGAGATGATCATCGCCGCGATCGCCGACGAGAAGACGATCGAACGACTGGCCGACTACAAGGGCATGGCGGCGAAGCTCGCCGACCCGCGCGGGCTTGCCGCCGCCGAGCGGGCTCGGCTCATCAAGGAAGCGAAGCCGATCTATTGGCTGACCGGGTCGATTCACTCACCGGAGACCGGCAGCCCCGAGATGCTCATGGAGCTGGTGTACCGGCTCGCAGTAGACGAATCAGAAACCATCAAGTCGATCCGCGCCAACGTGATCACGCTGATCACGCCGGTCCTCGAGGTGGACGGGCGCGACCGGGTGATCGACGTGTACAAGGAATCCAAGTCGCTCAACCTCGGACCCCAGGGGATCAACCTGGTCTATTGGGGCAAGTACACCGCGCACGACAACAACCGCGACGGCATGGTGCTGTCCCAGAAGCTGACCCAGAACTACATCAAGGGATTCTTCGACTGGCATCCGACGTTCGGGCACGATCTCCATGAGTCGGTGCCGTTCCTCTACACCAGCACGGGCACCGGACCCTATAACGACGAGTTCGACCCGATCGTGGTCGACGAGTGGCACCAGCTCGCCTACGAGGAGATCACCGAGCTGACGCGCCGCGGGCTCCCCGGCGTCTGGACGCATGGATTCTATGACGGTTGGGCGCCCAACTACGTGCTGGCGATCACGAACCTGCATAACGGCGTCGGACGGTTCTACGAGACTTACACCTCCCGCGGCGCCGAGTGCCATACGGTGAACCTGCCGGCGAGCGCGACGGAGCGGGTCTGGTACCGCCCGAATCCGCCTGTCAACGGGGTCAAGTGGTGCATCCGCAGCAATATCAACTACCAGCAGTCGGGCGTGCTGATCGCGCTCGGCCACGTCGGCGCGCACCGGGAGACGTATCTCGAGAATTTCGTCTCCAAGGGCGAGCGGATGATTCGGCGGGGGCAGACCACCGCGCCGTACGCGTTCGTGGTGCCCCGCGGCCAGCGACGAGCGGCGGAGGCGGCGGCGCTCGTCAATCTGTTCCGCGCGCACGGCACCGAGGTCCACCAGGCTTCGAGCGACTTCACGCTCGCGAAGAAAGGCAAGGACGGGGACCAGCTGACCGTTAGGGCCGGCGACTGGATCGTCCGGATGGATCAGCCGTACACCGCAACCACGCGCACGCTGCTCGCCATTCAGAAATACAAGCCGGATGATCCCCAGCCGTATGACGACACCGGCTGGACCCTCGACGCGCTCCGGCATGTCGAGACGGTCGCGGTCACCGATTCGGGCGTATTCGCGAAGCCGATGACCAAGCTCTCCGCCGACGCCCATGTCGAGGGGACGGTGGCGGGCACCGGCTCCACGTACGTCGTTCCGCACCTGGGCGACTGGCGCTCCGCCGTGCTTCCCTGGAAGGCGGGCGGGGGCGGCGTGTCCGTGGCGGATGCCGAGTTCGAGGCGAACGGAGTCAAGTATCCGGCCGGGACGTTCATCCTCACCGACGTCAAAGCCGGGACCCTCGACGCGGTCAAGTCGCTCGGCCTAACGGCGACCGGCCTGGCCACGGCGCCGGGCGTTGCGCGGCATGCCGTGGCGCTACCGCGGATCGCTTTGATGCACTCGTGGCGCGAAACCCAGAACGAGGGGTGGGTCCGTTATGCGCTCGATCAGCTGGCGGTTCCGTACACCTACATCTCCGACCAGTCGATCAAGAAGCCGGCGGCGCTCGACCGGTTCGACGTCGTCGTCTTCCCCCACGTCGGGTCGCAGACGACCACGCTGCTCAACGGCGCGCCGATGCTCGGCCCGCCGATCCCCTGGAAGAAGACCGAGCTGACCCCGAATCTGGGCAAGTGGGACGAGAGCGACGACATTCGGCCGGGGATGGGCCTGGACGGGGCCGCCGCGCTCCGGCGGTTCGTGGAGCGGGGCGGCCTGCTGCTGGTCGAGGGTGCGACCGATCAGCTGCCGCTCACGTTAGGCTTCTCGCCCACGGTGACGCTCACACCGGCCAAGTCGCTCCGCTCGCCCGGCAACGTGGTCCGGGCCCAGACGGTCGCCAAGACGAGCCCGATCCTCTACGGCTACGAG
>JBDTOH010000495.1:0-4590 GCA_039933355.1 Gemmatimonadota bacterium
CTCTCCCATGTTCGCGCGGACGAAGACCACCCGGTTCCCGCCTGCTGTGAGTCGGGCGGCGAGATCCTGGAGGAGCCTCGTCTTGCCGAGCCCGGCGGCCGCCTCGATCCGGACCCGTTGGGCCGGCGCCCGCTTGGCCGCCTCCCAGCGTTCCACGATCGCGGAAAACTCTCGCTCTCGACCGATCAGCTCCGCGACGAATCCGGATGGCCCGCCTGCCGGCTCCGGCCCCTCGACTTGGCGCGCCGCTCGAACCGCCGCGTGAGTCGCTGGCTCGAGCGTGATCCCTTCAGCGTCCGCCCAAGTCTCCAGCGCGTCGGCCTCGATTGCCGCGGACAAGAAATCCCGGCCCCCGGTGAGAGACTCCAGGAAGAGACGCCATCCGAGCTCGCTCCGGTCACTCAAATCCCGCGCCTTTCGCGCGATCTTCTGGGCCTCCCGGAATTCGGAAGCCGCCAGCTTCCGCTTGACCAGGGCCTCGGAGCACCGAAGAAAGATCCCCCGCAGTCGGTCGCGCTCGAGGTCGGCCCAGTGCTCGAACGCAACGCCGCCAGGCGCCGCGAACCCCGGCAGGAACGGACCGCGATAGATGGCGACCGCCGCATCCAGGTCGCGTCGCTCGACTGCCGCGAGCAGGTCATCACGATCAGCGCCGAGGGGAAGTTCGAGGACGAGCTCGTCCTTGCCGGACAGGGCGGCATCCCCCAGCAACTGACGGAGCTGCCACACTGTTTGCCGGAGCGCGTGCCGCGCCCGCTCTTCCGAGAGGTCGGACCAAAGCAGTCCGATCAGTGTGTCACGAGTTGCACTGTGGCCCGGGGTGAGGCGGAGGTAAGTGATGAGCGCTAGCGACTTTCCGGCACCGATCAGCGTCCGGTGGAGGCCGTCGCCATCCGTCGTGACGACCGCCGCTTCCCCCAGCGTGACGAGCGTCAGCGGACCATCAGATCTCGATGTGGGAGCTGATGAAGGCGGATTGGTGGGCATAATGACGGCAACCTGACGGGCATTGGTTTAATTGGCGGCGCGTCGGTCACTGGGGATCAGTGCCAACGCAACCGCCTCGCCTGCCGGTTCAGCCGAAAAGTTCTCTTGGGTCGCACCAGAGAACCTAGGGTTGGGCCGGTGGGGGGGCAAGGCGGACCCCATCCCAGGTTTTCCCATGATTGCCCCACGAATGAGCCGTCGAACCGCCGCCATTGCCATCTGGCTTGGGGGCGTCGCCGCGTGCTCCGCCCCGGATCCTTCGCCTCCGCCGCCTCCGCCGCCCCCACCCGTGCTCCACCTGGAATTCCTCGCCCAGCCGAGTAAGGTGATGGCGGATTCGGTCCTGAGACCGCCGGTCCTCGTTCAGGTCAAGGACGCCGGTGGCCAGCCCTACACCGGCAATGCACTGACGGTGTCCGTGATGCTATCGAATCCGAACGGGGCCCGTTTGGGCGGGACTACCACCAGGACGACTGTCAACGGCGTTGCTGCGTTCAGCGATCTGACGATCGACAAGGCGGGTAGTGGCTTCAATCTCCAAGCCGCGGCCTCCGGCACCAACGCGCCACCCGGCAACACAGCCAGCGCTGCATTCGACGTCGTGCCGCAGCCGGTCCTGGTAGACACGACCAGACTGACCTTGATCAGCGACAGCACCCAACAGGCCAATGGCGTCCTCGTCTACACGGTCACGGGCCTACCTCCTGACCTCAAACCCGGCAGCATCGTCGCTGGCCCCGAAGGCGGCGGCTATCTCCGAAAAGTCAAAACGACGAGCGTGTCTGGATCGACGTTGACTGTGACCACGGATTCAGCCCGGCTCACCGACGCAGTTCGCGAGGGATCCATCCGGTCGACCACGCCGATCAGCTTCGGCGAACGGCCCGGACCTTCGCGCCCGATCAACGGTGTGCTGTGGGCGCCTGCCACTGTGTCGCCTCTGCTTCCGGGGGTGACCGTCGAGAACGGCGAGATCGTGCTCGACGATGTCACGCTATGGGATGGTGGTGCCGACGTGCTCAAGATCACCGAAGGGCGCATCGCGTTTGCTCCTCAGTTCGATCTCAGCCTCGAGCTGGCGGATTGGAAGGTCCGCGAGCTCGAAGTGAAGGTCGGAGGCAACGTGACCTTCAACGCCGATGTTCAGTACAAGATCAGTGGATCCTTCTCGAGGAAGCTCGCGGAGATTCCCATCGCGCGGATTGAAAAGCCGTTTCTTGCCTTCATCGGAGCCTGGCCTGTGTGGGGTCGGGTAACCCTAACCTGGCAGCTGGTTCCTGAGATTGGCGCAAACGGCGCCCTTACGGTGGAAACTGGGGTCGAGGCTTCGGGTGGACTGTCGGTCGGCGCCCGTTATGCAAACGGCGCGTGGGCTCCGATCGTCGATCCGACGGCATCCTTCGCGATCAAGCCGATCACGGTCGTAGCGCGGGCCGCCGGGTATGCGGTCGTCGGTGGGAAGGCGGAGGTGCGTTTGACGTTGTATGAGGTCGCGGGTCCATACGTCTGGGCGGAGCCCTACATCCGGGGTGATGTATCCGCGGACATCGGAGCCAATCAGTGGCACTCGTCCTGTACATCGGCGATTAAAGCAGGCGTGGGCGTGGCCGCCAACATTGTCGGTTACGAGATCGCCGACTACTCGACCGAGGGGGAGTTCCTCAAGTCGTCGTGGCCGGGTTGCGACCGGAACGGCCAACTGGTGGCCATCACAGTGGCGAAGCAGTCCGGGGACAATCAAACGGCGGAGGTTGGCCAGCCTCTATCTGCGCCCCTGGCAGTGACAGTGACCGGTGCAGGCGGTGCGCCCCTGGCGGGTCAGACGGTTTCTTTCGCTGCCGCGGGTGGCGGCAAAGTCGCCCCAGCTACTGCTGTCACCGACCAGCAAGGTCGGGCTCAGACGACATGGACCCTGGGAACCGCCATCGGATCCCAGCATGCGTCCGCTACTGTCTCGGGCGCCCTCGGTTCCCCGGTCACGTTCTCGGCAACCGCGAAAGCGGTGACGCTGCGCGCAAATCCGACGGATCTCAGCTTCACTGCGATACGAAACGGACCGTTGCCGCCGAGTCAGCCGGTGAGCCTAGGAGCGTCGAGCGGGACATTGAGCGGATTGACCGCTTCGATCAACTATTCGCAAGGCAATGACTGGCTCACGGCGACGCTTAGCGGGCCGAGCACGCCCGCGACGCTGACCCTCGGGCCAAAGACGACGGCGTTGCAGGAGGGTACTTACACGGCGACCGTGACGGCGGCGGCCACCGGAGGCAGCAGCGCGACGGTGACGGTCCACTACACGGTCGTTCCACCGGCGGATCCTCTGGTCGTGACCAAGCCGCCGGCGAACATCACAGCCACTGGGCTAACGATGACCGGCACCGTCACCCCGCAAGGTCAGACGCCGGTCGACTATTGGTTCGAGTATGCGGTGAACACCACGACCTGCAACCCCTTCACGGCCTTGCCGACCCGGCAACTGGTGAACGGGGCCACAACCGCAATTACGGTCACCGATGCACTGGTCGGGGGAGCTCCGGGGATGGTGATCTCCTATCGCCTGAATGCGGCTCGGGCCGGAGGCACCGTCCAGCGTGGCAGCTGTGTGACCGCGACACTCGACCCCGGAACGCTACAGGCAAGTCCGACCAGCCGGAGCTTCAGCGCAATAAAGGACGGGCCGACGCCGCAGAGCCAGTCGGTCAATCTCACCGCCGGAACGGGCCTTCTAAGCGGCCTGTCCGCGACGATCAGCTATCAGTCGGGCAACGGCTGGCTGGCCGCCACGCTGAGCGGGACCAGCACACCGGCGGTCTTAACCATGGTGCCGAATACCACTGCGCTGACGCCCGCAACCTACCGGGCCAATGTGACCGTCACTGCGGCGGGCGGTGCCGCCGTATCGATCACCGTGACGTATGTCGTGACGACGCCGATCGATCCGCTGGTCGTGAGCCAGTCGGCCTCGAACATCACGACGACTTCCCTGACGATGAACGGAACCGTTAACCCGCAGGGTCAGGCGCCGGTCGACTACTGGTTCGAGTACGCCGTCAATACCGGCTCGTGTAGCCCCTTTATCGCGCTGCCGACCCGGCAGCTGGTAAACGGAGCCTCGACCGCCGTATCGGTCACCGATGGACTCGTCGGGGGAACGCCGGCGATGGTGATTTCCTACCGGCTGAGCGCGGCCCGGACCGGCGGTGCGGTCCAACGCGGCGCCTGTGTTACCGCTACGCTCCTTTCAGGAACGTTGCAGGCGAGTCCGACGAGCCGGACCTTCACGGCACCGTCGAACGGAGCAACTCCCCCAAGCCAGCCAGTGACTCTCACCGCCTCGGTCGGCACACTGACCGGCTTGTCGCCGGCAATCAGCTACCAGTCCGGTAGCGGCTGGCTGGCGGCGACGCTGAGCGCGACGAGCACCCCGGCAACACTGACGCTGGTGCCGACCACGACCGCGCTGCCACCGGGTACCTATTCCGCGAACGTGACGACGACCGCCTCCGGCGGCGCTAGCGTGACGGTGGCGGTGACCTATACCGTGACGTCCGTCGATCCCGTGGTGGTGACGCAAGCCCCGACCAATGTCACGACGACCGGTCT
>JBDTOH010000496.1:0-4576 GCA_039933355.1 Gemmatimonadota bacterium
CGGCGGCCCCGACCGCCTCGATGGGGACCCGTGGCGACGCTCCCGGTCGCTCCTGCGCCCGCGACCCATCCCGGCGCCGCCGCCTCGAACGGGTCCGACGGTGCCGGCGATCAGCTCCAAGCGCCGCCTAACGGTTTTGGGGCGCTTGTGGAGGAGGGCACCTTTGAGATTCAGCTGACGAACGATGCCCTGCCGCCGGCTCCCTGGTCCAACGTCATCGCGAACCCCGACGGCGGGTTCATGGTGAGCGAGTCCGGCGCCGGGTGCACCTGGGCTACCAACAGCTTCTTCTATCGGCTCACACCGTGGCATAACGATCCGGTGACCGACCCGATCAGCGATGTGGTGTATCTCCGCGATGAAGACACGGGTGAGCTGTGGAGCGCCACGCCGGCGCCCATCCGCGACCGCGGCCTCTATACGGTCCGCCACGGAGCCGGGTGGTCCCAGTTCGACCACCGGCGCGCCGGCATCGAGACGAGCCTGACGCTGGGAATGGCGGAGACGGATCCCGTCAAGATTGCGATCCTCGCGGTGACGAACGATAGCGGCCGCCGACGGCGGCTCACGGTCACGAGCTATGTCGAGTGGACCCTCGGCGTCCTTCGCGAGCACACCCAGCATCAGGTGGTGACCCGGTTCGATCCCGACCGGGACGCGATCATCGGCCGGAATTTCTTCGATCCGGCGTTTGCCGAGACGAGTGCGTTCTGCGCCATCAGCGAGCCCGTGACCGCCTACACCGGCGATCGATGCGAGTTCCTCGGCCGCAACGGCACGGTCGCGAGCCCCGAGGCGCTCCGGACCGAAGGATTGAGCGGGACGACCGGCGCGGGTTACGATCCGTGCGCCGCGCTCCAATGTCTCGTCGAGCTCGAGCCCGGCGAGCGGCGCGAGATCGCGATCGTCCTTGGCGCCGCCGCCCCGGGGGTGGAGGTTGGCGCGCTGGTCGACCGGTATCGCGATGTCGGCCGGGCTACCGCAGCGGCGGCCCGCACGACCGGCCAGTGGCGCGACCGGCTTTCCCGGATCACGATACGAACCCCCGAGCCGTCGTTCGACGCGATGGTCAATCAATGGACGCTGTATCAGGCGTTGAGCTGCCGGATGTGGGCCCGGTCGGCGCTCTATCAGTCGAGCGGCGCGTATGGCTTTCGGGATCAACTCCAGGACACGATGGCGTTCGTCTACGCCGAGCCGGCTCTCGCCCGCGAGCACCTGATCAGGGCGGCCGGCCGGCAGTTCATCGAGGGCGACGTCCAGCATTGGTGGCATCCGAACAGCGGCAGGGGCCTCCGAAGCCGGTGCTCCGACGACCTCTTGTGGCTCCCGTACGTCGCCGACCACTATGTCCGGGTAACCGGCGATCGGAGCGTGCTCGACGAGGTGATTCCGTTCATCACGATGCGACCGCTCGAACCGCACGAGCACGAGGTCTATGACCGGCCCGAACCCGCGGGCGAAACGGCGACTCTCTACGAGCACTGCCTTCGCGCCATCCGGAAGGGTTGCACGACCGGAGCGCACGGGCTTCCGCTGATCGGGAGCTGCGACTGGAACGACGGGATGAACCGGGTAGGCATCGAGGGCAAGGGCGAGAGCGTCTGGCTCGCGTGGTTCCTCGTCGCGACGCTCCGGAAGTTCGCCGAGCACGCGGCCGCGCGGGGCGACGATGCGCCAGCCGCGGACCTTTTGCGCCACGCCGATGCGTACGCCGAAGCCGCCGACACCGAAGGCTGGGACGGTGCCTGGTACCGGCGGGCCTACTTCGACGACGGGACGACGTTAGGCTCGGCCCAGAACGACGAATGTCGGATCGACGCCATCGCCCAGTGCTGGAGCGTGATCTCGGGGGGCGGGAATCCGGCACGAGCCGGGCGGGCGATGGCGTCGCTCCACTCCGAGCTGGTTCGCCCCCGCGACCGCATGGTGATGCTGCTCACGCCTCCGTTCGACCGGACCGACCATGATCCCGGATACATCAAGGGGTACGTGCCCGGCGTCCGCGAGAACGGCGCACAGTACACGCACGCCGCCACCTGGGTCGCTCTCGCCGAGGCAATGCTCGGCCACGGAGACCGGGCTTTCGAGCTGTATCAGATGCTGAACCCGCTGACCCACTCCAGAACGCCGGCGGAAGTCGCGGTGTACAAGACGGAGCCCTACGCCATCGCCGCGGACGTCTATACCGTCGAAGGACAAGTCGGGCGAGGCGGATGGACCTGGTACACGGGATCGGCGAGCTGGATGTATCGGGTCGCGCTCGAAGCGATTATCGGCTTCCAAAAGACCGGCGACACGCTGGTTCTCAGTCCGTGCATCCCCCGGGCATGGCCCGGATTCGACGTGAGCTATCGTCACGGAAGCAGCCCATACCGAATCACGGTCACCAATCCGGAGGGTGTGAGCCGGGGGGCAGCTACCGTCACCGTAGATGGTGTGCCGATGGACGGACCGCGGATTCCGCTCATCGACGACGGCAAGCCGCACGAGGTCTCAGTCGTGCTTCGTTCGGATTCGGTCTCGGCCACGGATCTGACCGCCGGTGTCGCCGCGGGCACCGGACGCGCTGAACCGACGGGCTAGCTCTTCGCAGCGGCGAGGGAGCGAGCCATAGTAGCGCCGAGGCGTTGGCGAGCCTTCGGCATGCCGGCCCATGGATCGGTGCGCGGGAGGCGACTGCCCAGAACTGTCGCCACGGTGAACTGATCGCCGCTCTCGAGGTCCTCGATTCGGCTCCACAGCCACGGCATCGAGACCGGTGCGCCGGGGCGGGCTCGGGTGGACCATGCCGCGACGGCGCTGGCGCCGCGCGTGTTACGGAGCCAGTCGACGAAGATCCGCCCCTGCCGCGACGCCTTCGCCATCTTCGAGACGAAATTGGCCGGATCGACGCTCTCGAGGTGCTCGGCAACCGCTCGAGCGAAAGCGCCCACCTCGTCCCAGGTGGCGCGCCGGTCGATGGGCGCGACGACGTGAAGGCCTTTCCCTCCGGTGGTCTTGAGCCACGACTCGAGCCCGATCTCCTCGAGCAAGCCGCGAATCCTGGTGGCGGCTGAGCGCACTTTCGCCCAACTCACCTTCGGGCCTGGATCGAGATCGAAGACGATCCGATCGGGGAGGTCGACGTTGGCGGTTTTCGCGCCCCATACGTGGATCTCGAGAATTCCATACTGGATCAGCGAAACGATGCTGGCAGCGTCTTTGACCACGATGTGCGGCTTTCGCGAGCCGCCCAGATCCTCGACGACGATGGTCCCGAGCGTGTCAGGGACCGGGCCGGTCCAATGGCGCTGGAAAAAGCATTGTTGTTCCTGACCCTCGGGGCACCGGAGGAGCACGAGGGGACGGCCGGCGAGATGCGGCAGCATGAGCGGCGCGACGCGCTCGTAGTACTGGGCCAGCCGCGCTTTCGTGATGCCCTGATCCGGGTAGAGGACTCGATCAGGGTGGGTCAGCTCAACTCCGGCGACGTTCATGGCTCCTCCCGCCGAATCCTTGACCAGCTTGTCCTCTCGAAGCCCCTCGAACGATGGGTGCCTGAGCAGGCCGTCGCCGGTCCAATCCGTGAACGACACTTCCGCGACCAACGTGGGCCGACCCCGTACGCAGGCCCTCGCTTCCGGGCCGGAGGGTTGATCACCGGCGGCTGGGTGACCTTCATGCGCGACAGCCAGCGCTCGAGCCGGGTCAGCATCTCGTGGTCCATGCCGGTCCCGACCCGCCCCGCATAACGAAGGTCCCCGTTGTCGTCGGCGACCGCGAGCAGGAGCGCGCCAAGCCCGACCCGTCCCCCTCGAGGCGGAGTGTAGCCAACAATGATGAGCTCCTGCCGCCGGGAGCACTTCACCTTGAGCCATGAATCCGACCGACCGCTCCGGTATGGTGCGTCCCGCCGCTTGGCCAGAATCCCCTCGAGCCCCTGACGGCACGCGCGCGCGAGCGCGGCCGCAGGACTCCCCCCGAGCTCTTCGCTCAGGCGGACGACCGATGCGGACTTCCCTCGCCGAGCGCCTAACAGCTTCGCCAGCCGACCGCGGCGCTGGTCGACCGGCAAGCCGCGGAGATCTTCTCCATTGAGATGGAGGAGATCGAAGGCGAAATAGACCAACGGGTGCCGGTCGGAGTGGTCGAAGCTCGGTTGGAGGTACTGGAACCGGGAGCGTCCCTTGGAGTCGAGCGCGCAGGCTTCGCCGTCCACTACGGCCGACCGGCACGGGAGCCGCGACAGCTCGGCCGCGACGCCGTCAAACCGCCCGGTCCAATCGAGACCGTTCCGGCTCAACAGCTTGGTGCCGCCCCCGGTGACGATGGCCTCGATCCGGTACCCGTCGTACTTGACCTCCAGCAGCCATTCGCTGCCGGTGGGCGCTGCCGGAGCGAGCCTTGCGAGCTGCGGCGGAACGAACCGGGGCACTCCCCTGCCGGTGGCCGCGACCGCCGCCATTGGTCAGCCGGCGACGCGCTCGCGCGCTTCGGCCACGATGACCGGCGCTGGATCCTTCCCGAGGAACGTGGCGAGCGGGTGCAGCGTCTCGACGTGGTCGCAGAACACTTTGATCGCGACGAGAAGCGG
>JBDTOH010000497.1:0-4554 GCA_039933355.1 Gemmatimonadota bacterium
TTGGGATCAATCCGGCCGGCAACGCTCCATATCGTGGAACATGCCCCTCCGATGGCGGGCGATCATGGCGGCGTCGGCCGCTGTGGCGGGTCGAATCAGAAACGAATCGGTCATCCCGGAAACCTACGCTGAAGCGGGGAACCGTTTCAACGCGCCGAGGGACGTCGTCTACGCGCCCGCGAGCCCGACGCTGCCGACTGGGATCGCCCCATTGCCCGAAGAAGTCAGGCTGCCGTCCGCCCCGATCGCAAAGACCGCGATAGTGTGGCTGCCGGAGTTGAGCACGTAAAGAAACCGGCCGTCTACGGAGACGGTCGCGTCGATCGGGGTTTGGCCGGACGACGTCGTGGCGGTGAGCAGCTCGAGGCGGCCAAGCTGGTCGATCGAGTAGGTCGAGACACCAGCGGAGCCGGTGTTCGTCGTGTAGACGAACCGGCCGTTGGGAGTCAGGGCGACCCAGCACGACGCATTCTGATGGTTAGGTACCGAACCGCTCACCACTTTGAGGCCGGGCTCCCCGAGTCGGTAGGTGGAGGTCGCTGACGCACCCGCGGCGCCGCCGAACGCCTCACTGACCACCAGGGCGCCGCCCGGATGGAACGCGAAGCCGAACGGGGTCATACCCTTCGATGGGTTGGCGTGAGGCCCGGTCAGGGTCTGTCCAAGAAGCCCGTACGTCGAGATCACGTTGGCTGCCTTCTCGGTGACCACGACGGTGCGGCCGGCCGGCGCGATCGAGACCTGCGCCGGTCCGGATGCCGACGTGCTGAGCGGCGCGGTGAAACCGGGGACGGCGACGAGCTTGCCTGACGCGGCCAGCGCGAAGCCCGTGATGTTCCCCGTCCCACCAGCGTTGAGTACGATCACCACGGCGCCCCGAGTGCTGACGCTGATCGGTTGGGCGCCGCCCGACGGCTGCCGATCGACTAACTGCAGCGTCGCACCCGCGACCTGAAAGAGCGAGACGTCGTTACTGCCGGCGTTCACCGCGAGGACGTACTGTCCGTCGCTCGTCACCGTCACCGCGCCCTGGCTGCCTAACCCACTACCGGTTCCGGTCCCACCGGTGCTGAACGTGGCCGCGGGGCCGAGCGATCCGTCGCTTGCGACCGGAAATGCGACGATTCGATTCCCCGCAGCCTCGTTGGTCTCGGTGTAGATGTAGCGGGTTGCAGACGCGGTGGTCACAGACTTGGCGAGCGACGGAGAGGTGGTCTCAGTGGTCGGATTCGAGCTGTCGCAGGCGGCGATCAGCGCGGCGGCGAGGATGGCTAGGCGTTCGATACGCATCGGTGTTGCTCCGGAGGGGATTGTGGTCGAGCGGCATCGATCATTGAACGACGCCAGTCCGGATCCGGTTTTGTATCCAAGTCGCCTCGATTCCCGCCTAGCGGCCCGACCTTCATCCACCCTGGCTCAGCTTTCAACGGATCCCGACTTGTCCCTTCACCGCGGCCGCGAGCTTGGCCGAGTCGTACCCAACGCCGCCCTTGAACACCGTCACCACCTGCCGGAGATCACCGATATTGACCGCCGGATTGCCCCTGATCAGCACCAGATCGGCTCGCTTCCCCGGCGCGATCGACCCCACCTCGGCGAACGTGCCTAACGCCTTCGCCCCGTTGGCCGACCCGATCTGAATCGCCTCGACCGGCGAGAACCCCGCCTCGACGAGGAGCTCGATGTTCCGCTGGTCGCCGTAGCCGAAGAGCCCGGCATTGACCGGATCGACCCCGGAGGTCAGCAGCCCGCCCGCCTTCACGAAGGCACGCTCGTACGCCATCCCCTTCTTGAGCAGGTCGATCGAGCCCCCCGAGCGACCCGCTTCCCTCGCCGCGATCAGTGCCGTCTTCGCGTCGGGCGACATCGCCTCGAGGGCGCGCGGGTCGATTTCACCAAGCCCGTACACGGTCTCGATGACGGCGAGCGTCGAGGTGAGCGCCACCTGGCGCGCGACCATGGCCTTGAACGTGGCCTGCGCTGCCGGACCGTTGACGTCGAGCGTCGCGAAGCTCTTGGAGACGTTCGGTGAGCACTGGTCCGGCTTCCGGGTCGGGTCGAAGTCCGAGTTGGCGAACATCCCGTGCTCCAGCCCGTCGATGCCGAGATTCACCGCCTCGCGATGGGACACCGAGCACAGATGGCCGGTGAACTTCATCCCTCGCTTGTGGCCCTCGTCGATCGCAGCCTTCATCGCCTCGCGGCTCACCGCGGTATAGAACTTCATCCAGGTGACGCCCTCGTCCGCCCAATACGCCACCACGCGCCGCGCGTCCGCGGCGGTCTTGAGCCGCGCCATCGACGGGGCCGTCTCGTCGGTGGGTCCCGTCAGATACGGGCCGGTCACCACGATGTTCGGCCCCGGGACTTCGCCGTCGTCGATTTTCTTCTTGAGATAGAGCTCCGCGTACGGCTCGACCGAGCCCGTGGTCCGGATCGTGGTGACACCGGCCGCGAGGTACAGCCTCGGCGCTGAGTAGTTCGATTGCAGCGTCCGCCCCGCGGCGGTGTAGAAGGTGTGGTCGTGCAGCCCGATCAGCCCCGGGATCACGGTGTGTCCGGCACCGTCGATCACCCTGGCGCCGGGGGGCGCCTTGACCGTTGCGGCCGGGCCGACCGCTTCGATCTTACCGCCTCGGATGATCACGGTCTGGTCCTCCCGCGCGGGAGCGCCAGTGCCGTCGATCACCCGAACCCGCATCAGCGCCACCACGGGCGCCTCGACCGATACCAGCTCCTGAATTTCGGGACTGCGCGTCTTCCGCGCCTGGGCATCGAGCGAGCCGATCGCCGCGAGCGATCCCAGCGCCGCAAACATCCATATCCGCATGATGATCTCCCGTTCCGGGGGGGCAGAACCGTGCGATTCTCGATGGGTCAAGTCGAATTTAGTCGAGTCCGGGGTCGTTGCGGTTGACGTAGCGATGGCGGTCAGATGTAAGTCGGAACGCTATGACATCGACGGCCTCTCGGGGCGTCAGTGGAAATGTCTCGCGGAGCAAGGTAGTGTCGATCCTGAGCGCGTTCGACGAGTGGACGGCGGCGTTCGCCAAGCATGTCTGCAAGAAGGGGCAAGTGACGCCGAGAGAGTTTCGCGCCTATGGCTATCAGCCGCCGTCGCACCTCATGGCGGACTTGACGACCAAGTGGCGCGGCTTCGGATGGCGCTGGGCAAGCCGATCCCCGAGAGGTCGCCCGCCATTCAGCAGGAGCGGGGGCTCACCCGGGACGCCACCGTGTGGTACAAGAAGGGCGAAGGGGCGAAGCTTCGCGAGTAGCGGCGACCGGCTACCGGTCGATCATTCGCTGCGCCGCCTCCGAGTACCTCGCCCCATGCACCGTGAGGCGGCCCTTCCATAGAACCAGACCAGCCGCACCCCCGGCTGAGTCGCGTTGGTCTTCAAGGCGAGTTCCGCCACGCTCAGGTTCGCGGTGGCCAGTTGGTTGGTCGGAGAAACGGGTATGGGAGGGTCGCGTCCGCGTACACCCCGTTGACGTAGAAGTCATAGGTGTTATCCGGGTTGACACACTCGGGTGTGTCCTCGAGGATCGCATCGTATCCCGTGACATTGGGTAGCGGAGGCGGACGGGTAAGGCCGACAGTCTGCACCTGCTCCGTGGCATCGGCGCAGACCTTGAAGGTCATCCCGGCGCGGAAGACCACGACCTGCACCGTTGTCCCGGGATCCGCCGGCCGGCCGGCGATCAGCACCCTCCGCTGAACTGAGGTCCCGAGGATGGCGCGGGCGCTGTCGTCGCGGAAGGGTTCTGCGCCGCGGCCGCTTCCGCTCCCGCGAGCAGCAGCAGCGGCAGGGTGAGCCGACGATGGCCTGCATCCATGAATGCCCCCGTGTCTATGGAATCGATCCCACCGGTCGAGGGTCAGCCGGCGATGGAGAATCCTTCGCGTTCGGCGGCGCGATTCAGTCGCTCGTCGAAGGTGATGAAGTGCCCCGACGGCGGTGAGCCTGCCCATTCGATCGCGGCTGCAAGCTGCAGAGCGTCGGCGGCGCGGAGCGGGTGCAGCCGCAGCAATCGCATCGCCTGCTCTCGGAGTGCCTCGCCGGGCTGCACCTCGAACCAGCTGCCTCGCAGCGCGTTGAGAAGGGCGCGTGCTGCCGACTCGTCGGCGGAGGACAGCACCTCTTCGCGCGCGAGCCGTGCGATGGCTGAAGCGCACTCGACCGCCGATCCCCACCAGACCACGAGCTCGGGGTCGGCTGTGAGAGCTGCGCGCGCGGCTTTGGTCGAAGGCTGGGTCAGACACAGCGCCACCAGCGCGGACGAGTCCCAGAACCTCATCTGCCCTCGTCCCGCTCCTCCAGCAACACCGCGAGCGACCGGCCCGTGGGATCTTTAGGGCGCGGCCGCTCCCAGAAATCTTTGGGCAGGCGCGCGTGCGGCGCCCGCATCCGTCCACTCTCCAACATTTCCTCGCGCCGGCTGTCGGTGCGCTGGCCGGCGTGCCCCGGGACCAATCGCGCGATCATTCGGCCTCGGTCGGTCACGACGACCTCGTCGCCGCCGCGGACGATGGCGAGGTAGGCGCTCAGT
>JBDTOH010000498.1:0-4550 GCA_039933355.1 Gemmatimonadota bacterium
GCCGCGGCGACTTCCTGCCGCCGGTGCCGTTGCCGCGCCGGATGTGGGTCGGGGGGAGCCTCGCTTTTCGGGGTGGGCTCTTGTTAGGCGATGCCGTGGAGCGCCACTCGACTGTGGTGTCGGTCGATGAGAAGGATGGGCGGAGCGGCCGCCTGGTGTTCGTGCGGGTTCACCATGTGATCACCAAGGGCGGGCTGGCCGCGGTCGAAGAAGATCAGGACTTGGTATACCGCGAGCTCGCCGCGCCGGGCGCGCCGCGGGCGGGTGGCGAGCCGCCACCAGCCGACTGGGAATGGCGCGAGCTGTTTCGGACCGATCCGGTCGTGCTGTTCCGTTTTTCTGCGCTCACCTTCAACGGCCACCGGATTCACTACGATCATACCTACGCGGAGGGCGTCGAAGGCTATCCGGGACTGGTCGTCCACGCTCCCCTCACGGCGCTCCTCCTGCTCGACGCTGCCGTCCGTCATCGGCCGGGCGCGGCGCCGGTGCGTTTCACGTATCGAGCGGAGGGTCCGCTGTTTTGCCCGGAAGTGATCACGTTGGCCGGCCGCACGGGGACCCAATCTCGAACCGACCTCTGGGCTTTGGCGCCTGACGGGCGCACGGCCATGAAGGGAATGGTGGAATGGGCGACCTGAGCTCCGCTCTCCCGCTGGAAGGCCTCACGGTCGTCGCGCTGGAGCAGGCTGTCGCCGCGCCGTTCGCGACCAGACAGCTCGCGGACCAGGGCGCGCGGGTTATCAAGATCGAGCGGCCCGGCGTCGGTGACTTCTCTCGAGGCTACGACACAGCCGTCAAAGGACTGGCCAGCTATTTCGTCTGGGTCAATCGCTCCAAGGAATCCCTCAGCCTCGACCTCAAGCACGCCATCGCGCCCGATGTCCTCCATCGGCTGCTTCTCAACGCGGACGTGTTCATTCACAATCTGGGCCTCGGCGCGGTCGACCGCCTCGGGCTCGGCGCCGAGGTGGTGAAAGAACGGTATCCGCAGCTGATCACCTGCGCGATATCGGGGTACGGGAGCACGGGGCCGTACCGAAACCGCAGGGCGTACGATCTCCTCATCCAGGCCGAGTCCGGCCTGATGTCGGTGACCGGTACCGAGGAGACGCCGTCGCGGGCCGGAATCTCGATCGCCGACATCGCGGGCGGCATGTACGCCTTGAGCGGGATTCTGACCGCACTGTTCGCCCGGAGCAGGACGGGCCGCGGGACGTGGATGGAGGTATCTCTGCTCGAGGCGTTAGGCGAGTGGATGAGCTTTCCCGCATACTACACCCGGTACGGCGGCGGGCCACCGCCGCGGACCGGCGCCGGGCACGGCACGATCGCGCCGTACGGCTCCTTCAAGGTCGGCGACGGCGGCTCGGTCTACCTGGCGATTCAGAACGAGCGAGAATGGCGCCGGCTGTGTGCCGAAGTGCTCGAGCTACCGGACCTTGGCTCCGATTCTCGGTTCGACTCGAACCCGAAGCGATCCGAGATGAAGGCGGAGCTCCAGGCGATCATCGAGCAGGTGTTTGCCCGCTGCTCGCTATCCGAGGTGGAGCGACGGCTCGACGAAGCAAAGATCGCGTGGGCTCATCTCAATACCGCGGCCGAGTTCGTGGACCATCCGCAGCTCGCGGCCCGCGACCGATGGCGTGATGTCGTCTCACCGGGCGGCCCGATCTCGATGATGCTTCCGCCGGTAACGGTCGAGGGAGTGGAGCCGGCGATGGGACCGATTCCGCGGGTCGGTCAGCATACGGACGAGATTCTGACTGAGCTCGGGTTCTCGCCCGAGACTATCGCGGAGCTGCACAAGACTGGAGCGGTCTAGCGCGCTCGCGGAGGAGCGGCGCCGGCGGACGCCGCCGCTCTCAAGTATCGCCGGCATAGCCAGACGATCACCGCGCAGACGAGAGCGGACGCGACTCCTGCAGTTGCGCCTGCCACCCAATTCGCCCCGCCCCACACGACGGGCGCCACGGTTCCGCTCACGGTCGCGGCCACCGCGCAGTGCACGAGGAGCCGACCGGCCAGCGCCGGCCTCCGCCCGACGGCGGCAAGCACCGCCAGCGCAGCCAGAAGACCGTAGATGACCTCGATCATTTTCGTTAGGCGCTGTGCGCCGCTGAGCGGGCCGGTCCATTCATCGACCCCGTGGCGGAGGCCGAGAAAGGCCAGCGCGGCCAGCAGCCCGAAACCGATAAACCCGGCGAGCCGGGGACTCGTCAGGAAACGACCGAGACCCGAAGAGCCGATGGGTCTCAGGGCTTGGCCGTTCGGTTTTCCCAGGCCGGCCGCCTACCCACGGTCGGCGGCTTGTCCTTGAGCAGCTTCATGATCTCCTCGATTCCGCGCTCGAGCTGCGGGTCGCGGCCGCGGGCGAGCTGGGTCGGGTCGGGTATGACGGCGATGTCCGGATCGACGCCGTGTCCCTCGGGAAACCATTCGCCTCTCACGTCGTAGAACCGGAACGTGGGCACGGTCACCGCGCCCCCGTCCATCAGTGTCGGCGTGCCGTTCAAGCCGATGAGCGCTCCCCACGTCCGCTCACCGATCAGGGGGCCGAGCTTCGCTTCTTTGAAGAAGAGCGGGAACGCGTCGCCGCCGGAGCCGCTCCAGCCGTTGATCAGCATGACCTTTGGCCCAAAGTTGCCTCCGGGCGGCCAGCGCCAATCCTTCCCATCGCGCACGGCCCAGAACCCGAGCGCCGGGCGATTCAGCAGCTCGATGAACCGGTCGGGAATCTGGCCGCCGGTGTTCCATCGCTCGTCGATGATCAACGCATCCATCTGGAATTGGGGCCGATACTGGCGGACCAGCTCGGTTTGACCATCGATCCCGGTGCTCGGCACATAGATGTAACCCACGCGGCCGCCCGTGGCCTCCTCGACATGCTTCCGGTTGCTCTCGACCCAGGCGAGGTGACGGAGCCGGGATTCGTCCGTGAGGGTTTCGACCAGAACCTTCCGGGATCCATCCGCCGTTGGCCGGTCGTTGACGGTGAGCACGACCGTCTTACCGCCCAGGCCTTGAAAGCCGGCCCAGGGGTCCAGGGACGGATCGAGTGGAACGCCGTTCACGGCCAGGACATAATCACCCTCACGCACTTTGCCCGAGCGCGTGAGCGGAGACCTCACCTCGCTGTCCCACCCTGCACCGTCGACGATCCGTCTGATCCGGTAGGCGCCGTTCTCGAAGCTCCAGTCCACGCCTAACAGACCGACGTTCCGCTGCGGCGCCGCTTCGACGTCTCCGCCGGATCGATAGGTGTGTCCGGAGCGGAGCTCACCGATCATCTCACCGATCACGAAGTCGAGGTCCCAGCGGGTTACGGCGCCTTCGAGCAGAGCGGTGTACTTCTGGCGCATCGCTTTCCAGTCCACGCCGTGAAAGGTCGGATCGTAGAAGTAGTCGCGATACTGCCGCCACACATCGGTCAGAATCTGGCGCCACTCGGCCCGGGGATCGACCGTCATCTCGAGCTCGTCGGTCCGGAGCGTCTTCTCGACTCGCTGCGCCGGCTTCACGTCGAGGATGGCGAACTTGCCGCCGTTCACCACCATGATCTTTCGGCCGTCGGCGGACGTAAGGAAGGCGTCCGCATCGTCGACGATCGTCTTCTCGTCTCGATCCTTGAGATCGTAATAGACGACCGGCTGCTTCTCGCGCGGGGCGGAGCCGGTCCGGCGGGTCCGGAGATAGAGCAGCTTGCCAGACACCGGCTGCAGGTACGAATAGTTGCCGGCGGCCGGCGGCAACACGACGAGCCGCCGCTCAAAGTCCGCGAGGTCGATCTCGACCGGCGCCGCCGGTACCGCTCGCGTGGTGTCTCGCGGAGCGCCCTCGGCGTCGTTCCGCGGAGCGACCGGCGAAGGGATATCGGCTCGAAGCGGGACGGCGACGACGTTGCTGGCGTTAGGATAGATCCACTCGTTGCCGAGGTCGGTGTAGACGGGCGCCAACGTGCGGGTCGAGAGGAAGAAGAGGTACTTCCCGTCCGGGTCGAAGGCGGGCTTGTAGTCGCTGTAGTAACCTGACGTCACCTGATGACGCTCGCCCGCTTTGGTGTCGAACAGCTGGATCGCGCTGTTGGCGCCCGGTCTGACGTTAGGCCCCGCGTCCCGCGTGTACGCCAGCCACCGGCTGTCGGGCGACCAGCTCGGCGCGAAGGCGTTGAGCCTGGCGTCGTCCAGGTACTCGCCATGATCTACCGTCGTGGTCTTGCCCGTTGCCACGTCGAGACTGACCACGACATCACGAATCCCCGCCACGTAGAGCGAGTCCCCATCGAGGGCCGGCGTGCTACGAATCCAGTCCCCGTTGGCCTTCGCAAAAAATGGCACAGTGATCGAGCCGCCCCACGAAACCTCCCAGAGCGACTTTCCCGATTTTCGGTCCAGAGCCTGCACGTGCTCCGTCTTGGCGTCGCGCGTCTCCGTTACAAAGACTCGGTCGCCGGAAACGACCGGCCCGGAGTAGCTGTTACCCAATTCGACTCGCCACGACTGCTGGATGTGGTCGCCACCCAGCTTGTCCGGCCAAGGTGTCGCTTCAAT
>JBDTOH010000499.1:0-4545 GCA_039933355.1 Gemmatimonadota bacterium
TGGCATGCTCGCAACAACGGCAGGCTCGCCCTGAACAAGGCAGAGCGACGCACGTCGCCGACCCGGTGCCTGAAGTATTGCATGGCGAGGACACCGGCCCAAAGCAAGCCGACGATCAGGATACCGTTTTCGCGAACCGCCGCTCGCTGAAGCCCTCCGCGGAAGGTCCCCAGCACGGTGAGAAACTGCCCGACCTGCTGGAGACTCTCGGCGCGGAAGAAGATCCACCCTACCTGGACGAGGGCGAGCGTCGTCGCGAACGCGAGCAGCCGGTGCAACGGACGACCGGCGGCGGCAGCGGCATAGAACGGGCGCAGCACGGTCGCAGTCATCACGAGGAGAAGGCCGTGCCAGAAACCCCAGAGCATGAACGTCAGGCCGGCCCCGTGCCACGCGCCGCAGAGGACCATTGCAATGATGATCGATGCCCGCGCCATCAGCGGACTCCGGCGGTACTGGATGCTGAGGGGCACGAAGACGTAGTCGCGGATCCACCGGCTGAGCGTCATATGCCACCGTTGCCAGAACTCCTGAGGCGACAGGGCAGCATACGGCCAGTCGAAGTTCTCAGGCAGGCGGAAGCCCAGCAGCCGAGCGCTGCCGATTGCGATGTCGGAATAGGCGCTGAAGTCGAAATAAATTTGAAGACCGAAGGCCAGCGTGCCGAAGACCACGTCGAGGAAGGCGGGACTGGCGGCGCGAAACGCCTGGTCGGCGATCGGAGCGAGCGCGTCCGCGAGAACGATCTTCTTTGCCAGACCATTCAGAATTCGTCCGCAGGCCGACACCGCGGCGGCGCTGTCCCAATGGCGCACCCGAAGCTGATCCCATAGTTCGGAGGCGCGCACTATCGGCCCCGCCACGAGCTGTGCCCACAGGGTCTTGAATACGGCGAAATCGATCAACGAAGCGATCACGACGCCGCCAGCGGCAACGTCGATGACATACGCCGAAGCCTGGAAGGCGAAGAAGGAGATCCCCAGCGGGGTTTCGGATGGGATCCAGCGCGCGAGGGCGGCACTCGAGCCCACGCTTGCAGCGAGCGCCGGCGCATACTTGTAGTAGAGGAGCGGAGCCAGGTTCGCGGCCACGGCAATCCACAGAAACCGGCTATCGCGGCCCGGTCTGGCCAGGCGCTGCCCCGCCCACCAGTTGAACACGACGTAGGCGGAGAGCAGGAGAGCGAATCCGCCCTGCGTGACGGTGTAGAAGGCAAGGGAGCACGCGATCAGCCAGATCGAGCGAGCCCGTCCCGAAGGGAGTGCCCAGTGGCCGGCGACGGCCAGCGCAAGAAATACGAAGTACGTGTAGGTGGTGAAGAGCATTCAGCGAGGACCGACCCCGCCAACTGCGGATCGGATCAGGGGCAGGAGAGCGCGAGCCGTGGCAGCGTGGCCCTCTTCCTTGAAGTGTTTGAAATCGGGTTGACCGTAGAGCAGCCCCCAACTCTCGAGCGGGACGACCGACTCGAGGTTCGCGAAGCGGGCCCCTTCCTCGTCGGCCGTCCGTTCGAGCCATTGTTTGAACGCTACGTACTCCTCCTCGACGTACGGCGTTTCCGCCCGAGGATTGAGCGGCACGACGTACAGCAGCACCGGAATGTGGCGGCGGCTCGCGAGGCGAAGGGCGGCAACCAGCGCGTCCCGATTCAATGCATAACGATCGGGGAGCATCGGACGTTTGGTCGATGTCTTGATCCGGAACACCGCGTTGCGGAGCAGGTAGAGCCGATCGAGGAGGAAAGACCGGAGATCCGCGCGGTGGCGCACCAGCGGGAGGACGTCCTCGAGCGAGCCGATCACACGTCGTTCGATCCGTTGATCCAAGCGGGTCAACTCATTGCTGCGCGCATCAGCAAGAGTGCGCGCCATCTTCTTCGCCAACGCCGGGTACTTCGGCGCGGCTGAATCGGCTACCTGCTGCCAGGAGGCCGCGATATCGGGCCGGGTTCGCAGCATGGCCTGAATCCCGGGGCGCGCATCGACGTTCCGCATCTTGTCGAAGCAGACGCCGTACACGAGCAAGGCGGGTGCTGTTTCCGGCCGCGATGCCAGCGAAACGAGATGGAGGAGAAACTCCTCATTGTTGAGATTTGGGGCGGCGATGCCGAAGACGCGCAGACCGGCCGTGCCCAAGGTGTCGTCGAGGATCTCCGCGGTGATTCGATCGCCGGAGCGCTGGTCGTTGATGGCATACTGCTGGGACATCCCGTCCAGAACGACCACCCGGGTCTTCCGCGCATCGGGAATAAAGCGCCAATACCGCTCCTGGTCCTCTCCCGTGGACCAGTCGTACCGCGGAACGCTGGTCGCGCCGGAGGCAACAAGCGCCGGCTGCATCAGGTTGGTGCGACGGAGGCGCTCGAAATACTCTCCCAGGCCAAGCACCGTGAGATTGATCGCAGCGAAAATGACGAGAGTCCCGATGACGACAGGTCGCCACGGGTGCAACGCCGGTCCAGTCGGTGCTGCCGGGGGTGAATCACCGACCGCGTTGGAGCGAGATTGAGGGCCGTTCATCATCGAGCGGCGGGCGCGGAACCGCTTGGATCCTGAGTCGGGTCTCTTCCCTGGACCGAATCGTTGCTGTTCTTGCCCAGTGCCCGCCGAAGCTCGTCCACGGTCAACCGTGCGGTCGTAGCCCACGTGAATTGCGCGGCACGTTCCCGCGAGAGCAGCCTCGCTGCTTCGCGGGCGGAGGCGGTCGCTTCACGCGTCCCCCTGATGCGTGCCGCGAGAGCCGGGACGTCGCCGGCCGGATAGTAGGCGGCGGCGCCCGCGAAGAACTCAGGCATCGGCGGATTGGTGCTCGACACGCAGACTGCCCCGTGAGCCATCGCTTCGAGCGCGGTATTGGGGCACGCTTCCACGCGGCTCGTCATCAAGAACGCCGCGCACTGCTCAAATCCCCACGCCATCTGAGCGGCGCCCAGTTGGCCGGCCCAGTGGACTCTGCCGGTCACTCCCAGGCAGTCGGCGAGGCCGGCAACTCGAGCTTGGTAAGCCGCCGAACCCGCTCCAGCGATCACCAATCCGATACGCCCGTCCGACGGACCTGACAAGAGTGCGAGCGCGCCCACAGCATCTTCGAGCCCACGATAGTGCTCCAGAGACCCCGCAGCAAAGAGGAACGGCTTGCCGACGACTGCTTGGAGGACCTCCGGCGGTTCGGAAGCAGCCGTGGTGCTGACGCCGTGGGGCACGACACCAACCTTGTCCGCGCCAATTCCCCACCGGCTGACGAGATGGTCCCGGACGAAGCCGGAGACGGCAATCACCCGGGTTGCGCGTTCCGCGGCGCGCCTGGCGACCAACGCCCTAACCCGATTGCGGCCCCAGCCGATCAGACCAGCCCCGGGCGACGCCGGCATCATTGGCTCCATGTTGCGCACCATGACGACGCACGGTGCTCCACAGTCGATCCACCGGGCGGTCGGCACGAACACTACGTGGGGTTTCCAGGACCGTACCGAAGCGGCGAGGTCGGGAAACCCGCGCCAAGGCTCGTTCGGACCCCACGTCCGAAGCTCTCCATAACGGCCTAACATTCCCTCCTGGCCGGGGGGTACGGCCATCAACAGATCGGTTACGGCCGGATCGGCGCTCAACAGGGGCACGAGCTCCTGCAGGTACTTCCGGTACCCGCCGCTCAGCCCGCCGTGGGTGAGGTTGACCATCGCCACTCTCACTGCCCGGCCCCCCGCTCTACCGCGACGCTCAGCCGCTCGAACCCGATCTCAACCGCGCCAGGCAGCGGCCTCGGCGCGAGCGAGGTGAGCCGAGACGTCATGCCGGTATCACCATGCGGGGCGGGTCCGGCAGAACGATTCCGTATTCTTTCCGCCATAGCTCGAGCATGGCAAGCGCAAACAGCCGTTGCCCGTTGTTGAGCCCGCGCCGTTGACCCGCGAGCAGCGAGTCCACTGTCCTCCGGTCGAAGAGAGCGGGCGGCGCGCTCCGGAGGACTGCCTCGATGTAGCTGCCCCACTCGCCGCGAAACCAGGCAGCCAGCGGGATCGAGAATCCCTGCTTCCGCTTGAGGTCGAGCGCGGGTGGGAGCACGCGCTCCGCCAGGCGCCGGGGAAGAATCTTTCGCTCCCGCAGAGTGACACGGAGTGCGTTAGGCACGCGCCCGAACGCAAACTCGATGAGGCGCTGGTCGAGGAACGGCGCCCGCACCTCCAGCGAGGCGAGCATACTCGCCCGATCCACTTTCACCAGAACGTCGTCGCACATGAAGGACGCGAAGTCCGCGCGGGTGAGGCGCTGCAACGTCTCCTCCACAGCCCCGGCCGCTCGGGCCCGGTAGGCCTCGCCGGGATCGCCGCAATAGCCGCCGCGAAGCAGCGGGGAGATCGCCGCGCGCATGGGACCATCGAGATACAAACCCGTTCGCGCCACGGCGTCGAGTGGATCGGCCGCGATGCCCTCGGCGTAGGTGCGCCCGCGGAAGCCGACCGGAAGCCGCCGCGCCGCCGCCCCGAGGGGCCGGCGCACGATGCCAGGCAGCCACCGGCGAAGCTTCTGTTGAGCCATCACGACTTGA
>JBDTOH010000500.1:0-4545 GCA_039933355.1 Gemmatimonadota bacterium
GTGTAGACGAACTCTTCCGCATGCACCACCGCGTCCTGATGCTCCGCGGGCACGACCATGAAGGACAGATTGCGGGGGGCGTGCCCGACGACGCGAATCCCTTCGCGCCGCGCCACCTCGAACAGACGCTGGTAGGCCGCCCGCGAGAGCGAGCCGTGGATCTTGATGAAGTCGTAACCCGCGCGCTTCTGTTCGACCACCGCCTGTTCCACGTCGTCCGGCGTCTTGACGTCGGGCTCGTTGACGAAGGGGCCGCTCGTGTAGATCGTCGGCCCGAGGACCTCCCCGCCGGCCACTCGGCGCCTGAGCTCGATGTGCTGAGGGATCCCGCGGAGGCTCAGGATGGTCGTCACCCCGTTCGCGAGGAACACCCGGAGCTGCGCGCTGTTCTCGGCTTCGCTCTCGCGAAGATGGGTGTGCATGTCCGCGAGGCCGGGGAGGAGATACTTGCCCCGCCCGTCCACCCGGATCGCTCCGAGCGGAATCGCGGTGGTGGCGACCGGTCCGATGCTCACGATCCGCCCGCTGCGCACGACGACCGTCTGTCGTTCGAGCAGCCGCTCCTGGTCCATCGGCACCACGTTCACATCGACGAACGCAACGACTGCGGTGCTATCGGGACGGAGCTCCGCGACCGCGGCTCCCGCCGGCAATGCGCAGACGAGCGCCCCCAGGACCAGCCGTTTTGTCGGTCCCACCGTGGTACCCCTCCTGATCTCGGGGGCCCGCCCCTTAGCGAGAACCGCTCGGGATCGAGGCTCGAGGCCCCGCACGGACGCCACTTAGGAAGATGCTGCTCGAAGGCTCGATTGTATTGTATGTGATTAGGGTCGGTGTCTCGGCTGTCACTTTGCGGGCCCTGCTCGATAACCGCCCGGCCGGCTATCCAGGGAACAGGAGCTTGCGAACGCCCAGCATCACTTGGCGGGGGCCGGCTTCCGCGGCATCATCTCGTCCCGCATCGCGAGGTCGTACACCACGGCCGCGACGATGACCGCAGCCTGCTCCAGATCCTCGATCATGAGGCGCTCATAGGTGTCGGCGATCGTGTGGTGGGCGCGGATCTCCGATTCGATCGGGTCCTGCATGAAGTTGAAGCCGGGAATGCCGACCTCGTCGAAGGCCAGGTGATCCGTGCCTCCGGTATCCCCCGGCCGCACCACGACGACTCCCAGGTCGCGAAACGGCCACAGAATCTGCTCGAAGACCGGCGTCGCCGCGGCGTTGCTCTGGTTCCAGATCCCCCGGATCTTTCCGGTCCCATTGTCGAGGTTGACGTACGCGGAGATGGCCGGCCAGAGGTCCTGATGGCGGCGAACCCACCCGCGCGATCCGAGCAGGCCTTGCTCCTCACCGCTCCACAGCGCGACCCGGATCGTTCGCCGCGGCGTGAGACCGAGCGCCTTGATGATCCGGACAGCTTCCATCATGACGAGCGAGCCCGCGCCGTTGTCGGTGGCCCCAGTCCCCGGATGCCACGAATCGAGGTGCGCGCCTAATATGACGTATTCCGCGGACCGGTCGGTGCCCGGGATGTCGGCGACCGTATTATAGGCGCTGAGGTCCTGCCCGTCGAATCGGTTCTGGATGTTGATTTCGAGATTGACCGGTATCCCCCGCCCCGCTGCCCGCCATATCCGGCCGTACTGCTCATGGGAGATGACCAGCTCGGGCAGGGGAATCGGGTTCTTCGAGTCGCGGCCGACCGCGCTCCCACCCACCCGAAGAATCCCGAATGCGCGCGACGAGGGCATCAGGATCGCGGCGATCCCTTCGTCAGGCAGAAGCCGGAGCAGCGCCGTCCGGAGCTCCTGCTGGCGGCTCCGCTCGGCGAGGATCTGGCCTCCCCGGAGCTCGAGCTCCCAGTTCCGTTCCTTCTCGTAGAGCTCAAACGGCCCGAACAGAACGTCGAGTGGCCGCCGGAGGGCGTGAGGCTCGAACTCGGGCGGGATCTCGACGGGCGGCTCCAGGAGAAGAAACGCGTTTCGGAGCTTACCGCGGTAGTGCATCAGATCTTCCGGACGGTCCGCGCGCACGATCACGGCCGGTCCGGTCACCACGCCTCTCGTGCTGCCGGTCCATGCCTGGGGGATTCCGAGCAGCGGCTGGAAAAACGGCGTGAGGAATCGGCCCGAGTATGAGACGTTCTCCCATCCGCGGCCGAATTCACCCCAGGGCTCGACCTCGACCTTCGCGAGACCCCATTCTCGAAATTTGCCGGCGGTCCATTCGTGCGCCTTGCGCAGCCCCGGTGAGCCGGTGAGCCGGGGACCGATCTCATCGGTCAGGACGCGGGCGAGATCCGCGATGTACGATCGGCTGAATCCCTCGTCCCGGATCCGCTGCATCACGGCGAGGTCGACGCGCTCCTGAGCAATCTGCGCGGCAGCCGGCTCTGGGGCGAGTACGGCGATGGCGATCCAGGCAATCGTGCTCAGCTCGACAACCCGACGGAGAGAAGCCATAGCAGGTCTCATGTCTTGACCACTGGCCGGTGGTGCAAAGCGGAGAGGATCAAATGTAACTTGACGGCCGCAAACCGGTGGACCCCTCCGGGCCGAGACGGGTGTTGCGGTCGTGGCTGGTATCACCGATTATCAGGCGACGAGTGGACGTGGCCCGTCCCTATCTGCCGCGACAGCCCGAAAGACCGATGAAGATCACGTCTTACCAAACCGACATCGCCGGGTGCGAGCTGACCCACCAGCGGTATTCCCCCGGTCATGTCGCCCCGTGGCATCGGCACCAAACGGCGGAGCTGTGTTTCGTGTCGCGCGGCTCGCTCACCGAAGTCGCCCGCGGGCGAACCCTGCGCTATCCGCGATTCGGGCTCGGTTTCAAGCCCGCGGACCTCGTCCACCGGGTCGAGGCCGATCGACGCGGCGCTCGGGTGCTGGTCGTATCCCTGCCGGCCGCGCGGCTCCCGGATTTCGAGCTCGAGCAGCGGTGGTTTTGCGAGCCCCGCGTGTTCGAGACCCCTGATCTCGCCCATCTGTGCGTCAGAGTGGCCGAAGAGACCGCCCAACCCGACCGTTACACCGGCCTGGTTCTTCAGGGCCTGTTGCTCGAGCTTCTCAGCGGCATCGCTCGTTTGCCCTCTCCATCCCTGCCGGCCAAACCACCCGTGTGGCTTTCCAAGGTGGAGGAGCGGCTTCGGGAGGAGTGGAGCAAGCGGCCCACGCTCCGCGACCTGGCGAGCGAGGCGGGCGTGGCCCCCGCGGTCCTGGCCGGAGTGTTCCGGCGCGTGCACGGCTGTACCGTCGGGGAGTTTCTCCGCCGGCTCCAGGTCGAGCGGGCCCGCGTCCTGGTCGACAACGTTAGGCTCTCGCTGGCTCAGGTGGCGACCAGCTGCGGGTTCTACGATCAGAGCCACTTCACCAAGCTATTCCTCCGGTATGTCGGGACGACGCCCGACCGCTATCGGAGAGAGCGCACCGGCCGTTAGGCAGGCGGCGTCCCGGATCCGAGCCGGTTCTCCCGAGTCCCACAGGCGACGATGCATACCACCGGAGGACCGCTGGCGGCCCGGCCCGACCATGGACCAATTCCTCCTTGGCCCGACCCGCTTCCCGCGACGACGAACGGCGATGGCGCCGGCATCGAGGGCTCTGCGACGGCAGAGCATCTCGAGCCCAACGAATACGACTGCAATGTCAGCCGTCGCGTGCCGGTCGCGGACATGGCGTTGGTGGAGACCGTGTGCCGGCACGGGTCCCGGACACCCGGCCATGTGTACCACGGGCCCTGTCTGACGCTGGTCGTGTCGGGCCGTTACGCCTGTGGCCGAGCCGGCACGGGCTTCTGTACCCCTCCCACCGTTCTCTTCGATCCGGCACCCGCCCTCAACGTCGCAGCGTTCGCGGGCGAAGGAGGAAGGTGCTTCAGCCTCGAGCTCGACCCGCGCTCAATCGCCGAGCACGGCTGGAATGGGCGCGAACAACGGGCGTGTTATCGGGAAGGCGGGCGGGTCGCGTGGATCATGGCTCGGATGTATCGGGAGTTTCGGCTGATGGACGACCTGTCGCTGGTGGCGCTGCATGGCCTCGCGCTCCACGTGATCGCGGCCGCGTCGCGCCGGCTGCTTGAACCGGAGCGCGCCGCCGAGGCTGGGTGGCTCGACAACGTCGAAGCCATCTTGCGCGACCAGTTCAGAGCGCCGCCGCCCCTCAAGGAGATTGCGTCCTTCGTAGGGGTCCATCCGGTTTCACTCGCCAGGGCATTCCGGCGCCGGTTTGGTCTCTCCCCCGGCGCCTACGCCCGGCTTCTCCGGCTCGAGTATGCCTCGAGGGACCTTGCTTCGACCGACAAACCCGTGATGGAAATCGCCTCAGCCGCCGGCTTCGCGAACAAAAGTCACCTGACGCGGACGTTCAAGCTGCATAGCGGGATGACGCCCCACGGGTACCGAGGCCTGTTCCGGCCGCGCCATCCCTAGCGGCCGGCCCTAACGACCTGCCTGTCTCACCCGGACATCGCCGGAGAAGCTTTCAACGTCGATCTGGGCGCCGCCCTGCCCCCACGTGCCGGTCATCCGGCGCCGGCTGT
>JBDTOH010000501.1:0-4544 GCA_039933355.1 Gemmatimonadota bacterium
AGATCGAGCAGAGTCGGAAGAACGGCATATCCGCCCGGCGCCCGCGCGCCGAAATGGAGAACGAGGTCTCCGCGCGCCCGCTTGAACCGCCAGGTCTCGTTAGGCACGACGCCGGCGACGCTTCCCGTGATCCGGTCCTCGGGCGCGCCGTGCCGAATCCAAACGGCAACCCGCGGGTCCGACGAGTCGAGCGAATCGCCCTCGAACTGACGCGCGGCCAGCTCGAGACGGCGATAGTGCTCGCGGAGCCGATCCCCGCTCGCCCTGAGAGCCTGTCGGTCGCGGCCGGTCCAGAAGCTCCACAGGAATTCTGCCCGATCCGGACCGGCGGCGTGGTCGAACTCGGCGAGCTCGGCCGGCGTCGCGATCCAGGTCAGGTCGCGGCGATACTGGGCCACCACGATCGAGTCGTCGAGGCGCGCGCCGGCATAGTAGGGCTCGCTGCCGTCTCCCGCGGCCGTCACGAATCGGACCCGCGCCTGTTCGAGGAGCGCTTGAGCTCGGCCGTCTTCCCAGGTGACGGTCTCGAACACGGCGAGCGCGCTGGCCGTGTCGCCGAGCTCGCGTTCGAAACGCGCCCGCGCGAGCACCACTGCACCGACGGGATGACCCGAGCGCGGCGGGGCCGACGCCCGTCGAAGCGCTTCCCGAATGACCGTCGCCTGATCGCGATCGCCGCGCGCAAGCGCCGTGTGCCCGAGCCGTTCGAGCCGGCCCGCAAACGCGGGTTCGAGCGTGACCGCGCGAGTCCAGGCCGCGGCGGCCCGGGTCCAGGCATCGCGGCCGAGGAGCGCGCGCCGGCCGTCGCGGGCAGCGCTCTTGTCGGTGCCGGCGCCGAACTCCGCGATGCCGAGCCCGAACCAGGGGTAGGGCCACTGGGGCTCGAGCTGCGTCGCCCACTTGAACTCGGAGGCGGCGTCGTCGAAGTGCCCGAGCCGAAGCGCAAGCTGCCCGAGCGTGAGGTGGGCCGCCGGGTTGGCGCGATCTCGTCGCGCGGCGGTCATCAGCTTGGTCTCGAGCGCGAGCAGAAAGGCCGTGTCGCTCACCGGTGCGATCGAATCGGCGAATGCCTCGACGGCGCGCCGCTGGGCGACGCTCTGGGCGCTGAGCGGGCCGGTGCCAACCGCCCCACTTATAAGTAGGAGGAGAAGGACGGCAATGAGACGGAGGTGGAGCGGGGTCCTGCTTTTCACACAATAGGAGACGTTCGAGACGTCGTTCGGTGGCACGATCAGCGTTGCCTGGCCTTCTCGGCGAGGAATCGCTCGATCCCCTCGAAGAGCGCCTGGGCGTAGCTCAACTGCCCTTCAGGCGATCGAAGAGCAGCCTCCTGCTCGGGAATCATCAGGAAAAGTCCTTCCGTGAGCACTGCCGGCATCCAAGTCGGCCGGGCGAGCGCCAGATTGGCCCGAGAAACGCCCAGGTCACGCGTCCCAAAGTGCGCCACCAGCCGGTCGTCCAGGGTTCTTGCCAGCGCGAAGCTCGCCGGGTTGAAATAGAACGTACTCGTGCCGTTGTTGCTGAACGGGTTGACCCCGTCGGGCATCGCGTTGCCGTGGATGGAAACCATCAGGTCTGCACCCACGCTGTCGGCGAACCGGACCCGGGACCATAGCTCGACCGGTGAATGGTCGGTTCGCGTGAGCAGGACCGTGGCCCCTTTCGCGCGAAGCAAAGGCACGAGCCGCTGGGCAACCGCAAGCGTCATCTCCGACTCCCGCAGACCGGTCGGACCGGTCGCGCCGATCGGCGGATGCCCGGGGTCGATGACAATCGTGCGCCCGCGGAGCGGCTCGGCGCGATCGATGACCGGGGGGCGGCGAATCTCCACCATCAGATCGTTCCGGTCCCACCGGGTCCGATATCCCCAGACGTCCTCGGTGAGATCGATCGTGATCTCGAGCTCGTCGCTCGTGGTCTGGCGCCACGCGGCGAGGCCGATGAGCGAGTCCGCCGGCCCATAGCGCCACCAGTCGATGTCCGCCGCTGCGCGGTATAGCGTTAGGCGGAGCGCGCGGGGAGACTCAGTCACCTGAAACGGAACCCGGCGAGTCACCGGGATCCGGATCGCGATCAGGTCTTTTCTCGGCGTCATCGTGACGGAGCCAACCGTCGCGGGCAGCGACGCCGCGGGCTGGCCCACTGCCTTGGTCTCGGCGGCCGCGACCCAAGCCGCGCTCGTGTTGGAAAGCCGGAGCCGGAGCTCGCCGTTTATCCTGCCGGACACCTCGGCGACAGTGCCCGCCGGAAAGAACCAGTGGTACGTGGCCCCGGGATCGGGCCGACCGACCGTGATCCGATCGGTATTGCCCTTGTGCTCCAGATCATCGTCCAGCTCGGCCATGACAGGCAGCGTGTCGAGCAGCTGAATCGCGACCGGCCAGCGGGCGCGGGCCGTGTCCCGGCCGATGATCGCCTCGACCGAGAGATTGCCGGGGCGGTACGAGTCGGGCTTCTCAGCCACAACACCGGACGCGACCCCGCGGATGATCCCGGCATAGCGGTCGCCCCGCGCCGGACGGCGCAGGTTGAGCGTGTCGCGATCGAAAGCCCGAAGCGCCTCGGAGGCGAGTTCGGGTCCTTCGCGGCGGCTCAGGGGAGCTCTCGCTCCGGACGGAAGCACCAGCTCGACCCGAGCGCCGGGCGCCGCGCGAAGCGAAAAGCCGAGGTACTCACCACGCGGCCATACGACGGAGCCTCGCGGCGCGAGCGATCCCGGGTCGATCCACGGTTTCCCCGCGGGACCGGTGAACGGGAGTTGGCGCTTGACCCGATACTCGAGCCGTGCTTCGTCGGATTTGGTCCGTGCCACAAACTCGAACCGGGCAACGCTGTCCCGAGGAAACGGAAGCCACGCGAGAAACGCTCCGTTCGGCGCGACCGGCACCGATCGGCCGTTCACCGTGAGCGTTGCGTCGCCATCCCCGACCGATCCGAACAGAAAGCTCGTGTCCTCCGCCGCCACCACGTCGCTCGGGCTCGGATAGACGATCCGGATCTCGAGGGGACCGTGGACTTTGGGAATCGCCGGGAGGCGGCCAGGCCCCTGTTGCTGGATGACCGTCCGCTCGGTGTCCGACGGAACGGACGGAGGCGACGCACGAAGTTGAGCCGAGCGGGTGCCGGTCCAGGTCGTGAGGAGGAGAGCGGTGGAAAGGAGATCGAGCGAGGTGCTGCGCATCATTGCAAGGTACACAGTGACTATGACTTACAGCAATTACGCGGTTGACGCCCCCCTACGCTGAGGCCTAGATTGCCGGACACTCGTATGCTCCCATAGTCCTCGAGGTCCCTTGAAAGTCTGCCCCGCCTGCGGTTCACAGTACGGCGATGATGCAGCCTTCTGCGCCCGGGATCGAAGTCCGCTCAAGCCTTTGGGCAGCGGCCTCGTTGGACACCTCATCGGGGAGCGCTACCAGATCGAGAAGAAGCTCGGCGAAGGCGGCATGGGCGAAGTGTATCTCGCCCGGCATATCCTGATGGGCCGTCCGTGCGCCATCAAAGTCATGGTCCCCGCCCTCGCGCAGGACGCCGACGCCCTCGGCCGGTTCAATCGAGAAGCCACGAACGCCAGCCGGATCAGCCACCCGAACGTCTGCGCGGTCTACGACTTCGGCCTAACGCCGGACGGTCTGGTCTATCTCGCGATGGAGTACATCGAGGGAGGCACGCTCACCCACGAGCTCGGGGGCGGGCCGATCCCGCTCGAGCGCGCCACGGCGATCGTCGACCAGTGCGCGGCCGGGCTCCAGGCTGCTCACGATCTCGGGATCGTGCATCGCGACCTCAAGCCGGACAACATCATGCTCGTCCGGCAGAAAGGGCGCGAGGTCGTCAAGCTCGTGGACTTCGGCATCGCCAAGGCGGGAGAGGGCGACGGCGGGCTCCGGGTCACCAAGACCGGGCTCGTGGTCGGCACGCCCGAATACATGAGCCCCGAGCAGCTCGCCGGCGACGATGTGGACGGGGCGAGCGATCAGTATGGCCTCGCGCTCGTCCTGTTTCGGATGCTGACCGGGGCGCTGCCGTTCCGGGCAACCACCGCGCAGGAGATGATGATCAAGCGGCTGACCGAGCGGCCCCAGACCCTGGCCGATGCGGCCCCGGGGGTGGTGTTCCCAGCCGGGCTGCAGGCGGTCCTTTCGCGCGCGATGGAGCGGCAGCCGCGCGACCGGTTCCCCACGGTGATGGCGTTCACAGAGGAGGTGGGGAGCGCGGCCGCGACGATGCCCGGGCTGCCCCGCACCAAGGTGGCGGAGCGGGCGGGCTCCGGCCTCGCCGGCCGATTTCTCCTCGGCGCCGGCGCCGCCCTCGTGCTCGGCCTCGGGGGATACGGGGCGTGGCGGGCGTTGGGCCCGAAGCCGCCCGCCCCTCCAGCGGAAGTGGTGCCCTTGTCCACCGCGCCTCCGGCCCCGATCCCTCCACCGCCCCCACCGACGCCGGTCTCGACGGCGGACTCGCAATCCCATACGAAGCCGACCAAGCCGGTGCCCCCGCCGGCGCCGCCGCCCTCACCACAACCACCCCCGCCACCTCCGCCGGTT
>JBDTOH010000502.1:0-4542 GCA_039933355.1 Gemmatimonadota bacterium
AAGCGATCGCCCTTGTAGGCCCTGACGAGCGCATAGTCGCCCCGGATGCCGCGCTCCATGACATACGGTCGGCCGTCGAACTCGCGGACTTCCTTCCCGTCGGCGACGACCGTTCCAACGCCGGTTGGAGTAAAGAACGCCGGGATTCCGGCGCCACCGGCCCGGATCCGCTCGGCCAGGGTTCCCTGGGGGATCAGCTCGACCTCGAGCTCTCCGGATAGCATCAGCCGCTCGAAGACTTCGTTCTCCCCGACATAGCTGGACATCATCCTTTTCACCTGCCCGCTCTTGAGCAGGTGAACCAGCCCGTGGTTGGTCGTGCCGGCGTTGTTGCTGACGATAGTGAGCTGCCTAGCTCCGCCGTCCCGGACAGCGACAATGCATTCCTCCGGGATGCCGCAGAGCCCAAAGCCGCCCACCAACAGGCTCGCTCCGGTTGGGATGTCGGCGCAGGCCGTTCTTGCGTCGGGGTAAACCTTGTTCACTTGGATTGGTCTCCGGAGGCGTGCTTCGGTTCAAGATAGTCCGCATCGCGAGTGACCAGCAACGTGTCGCTTATCGTAAGCAACATCAACCAACTGTGACATTAACTGTTGGCATGATGCAACAATTGCTCGCCTAAGGCAACGATTTCGAGCCCATTCTGTCGTGTACAAATCTTGCATGACCGAAAACAAATCAACATTTCGAAGCAGAGTGGATGGTTGCGAGTCTGATCCAAGATTCGGTCGGCTGGACCCCCGGAAGGAGGCTCAAAGTGGCTCACAGCGATGTAGCGAACCAGATGTGGCTCTTCTTGAGGGCCCGGAAGAAGTGGTGGCTCATCCCGATTGTAGTCATGATGGTCGCCATCGGCGGACTCTTAGTCTTCGCTCAAGGCTCTGTCCTCGCACCGTTCATTTATTCGATCTTCTGAGCGGGGGCAACTGCGCCTCGACCTCGCGAGCCAACGCCTCGCCGATGAGGCGGTGGGCTTCGACGCCGGGATGCGGATCGTTCGGGACGCCCCACCACGATGGTCCGGATCGCTTTTGGGCCCAGAACAGCGGGCCGAGATCAACGGCCGGGAGCCCGGCGGCTTCTGCCGCACCCATCACGGCACGATGCGCCTGATGGAAGCGATAGCTCGTTGAATCCATCGGGCCGGGCACGAACAACGGGAACAGCGCCAAGAGCACTGGTACGTGATGCTCGCGGGCAGTCTCTGCCAGCCGACTCATGGCGTTGCGACTTTCCTTCCAGCCCCGGAAGTCCTCTCGAAAGAGCTCATTCTCCGCCGTCGGGTTTCGGTATCGGTGCTGAATCGATTGCCACTGGCCGTTCACGAACGAGAAGAGATAGCTGTTCTGATCGAGGAAGCCGTTGAGGCCCGGGACGAGGGGCCAGCTGCGGAAATAGTCGGCATACGGACCCGTGATTGGGTCGTTCAACGTGTATTGCAGCACGATCATGTCCGGCTGAAAGAGCCAGCCTAGGTCATCGAGCCGTTGGAGCTCGTCGACGGTTGACGCGCCGTTCTTTCCCAGATTGATGACCTCGATCCGTTGCCCTGCTGCGTTTAGCTGACGCTCCATCACGTAGGTCCAGACGTCGGCGGTCTGGGCGACGTAGTATCCCCACGTGAAGGAGTCGCCGAGAACCACGATTCGAGTCACGCCCGCTGGCTTTGGACCTAAGTGAAGCGACCGGAGGCTGAGAGGGTTATTGGTCCAGAGACGGTCATAGTGCAGCTCGGCCCACCGGTTCCCCCCGGGTGTGCCTCCGCCGGTCTTCGCTACGACAGGAGCGGACCGGAAGATCAGCTCGCCGACACCCAAACATGCGCCGGTTGCGGCCAAGGCCAGGATGGCTCCCGTGATCCGCTGCCGGAGGACAGCCACCCCACCGACGCGGGACCACGACCAGATCAGCCAGCCGCTCGCCGCCAGGAGCCAGAGCGCGGCCATTCCCACCGAAATCAGGAGGCCGCAGGCCTCCGCGACCCCAGCCGCGAATACGACGGCCACGGCTCCGATCCGTCCGTTGAACAACTCGCGGAGCTGCTCGGCGCGCGGATCGTGCTCGAGGGCGCGGCCAAGCCGCCACCAGCCGACAACCCAAATCAGCGCGGCGAGCGCGGCGAGTGCGACCGATTGAATGAGGGGGTCGAGATAGACGAGAGCCGGTACCGCCGTGAACGCGAGCCAGACGCTCCGGAGGAATCTCCGCATACGTTGACACCCGAGCTGTGAGAAAGGTCTGACAGTTCAGGCGCGTCGAAGCAAGAGTAGGGCCGCGGCAGCGGCTGGACATTCCTCGCGTACTGGGGTTCGTCCAGCGAACAGACGCGCCAAGGCCTCGGTCGCCACGTTGCCGGTCGCACCCGGAGCGTAAGGACAGCCGCCGACGCCGCCGGCGCTCGAGTCGAACACAGTGATGCCGAGGTGTGCTGCGAGCGCGGCGTTCGCGGTGGCGCGACCGTAAGTATCGTGAAAGTGCATCGCGACTTTGTCGGCATCAACGACGCCGAGCAGCTGTTCGAGCAGCTCGCCGACCTCCTCGGGCGTGGCCTTCCCGATGGTGTCGCCGATGGAAAGCTCAGTGCAGCCGAGCCCGAGGAGCTCGAGGCAGACGGGGACGACGCGCTCCGGGGCGATCTTGCCCTCGTACGGGCAGTGGAACGCGGTCGACACGTAGCCGCGTACCGGCACCGGCGAGCGGGTAACGACGGGGCGGAAGCGGTCGATCGACTCCGCGATCGTGGCGTTGATGTTCTTCCTGGTGAACGTTTCGCTCGCAGCGGTAAAGACCGCGATCTTGTCGACCTTGGATTCGATCGCCCGGTCCAATCCGGCCTCGTTCGGCACCAGCGCCATGTACCGGACGCCTGGATGTCGCGTGATTCGAGCGAAGACGTCGGAGGCATCCGCGAGCTGCGGAATCCACTTGGGGGAGACGAAGGACGACACTTCGATCTCATCAAAGCCGCACTGCGACAGCGCGTCGACAAAGGCAACCTTCACGTCGGTCGGGATGATCGCTTTTTCGTTTTGAAGGCCATCGCGCGGTCCAACTTCTACGATCCGGATCGGAGCAGTCATCTCAGTGGCCGCCGCGGATCCGCGCGATGGCACGAAGGTGCTCCCCATAGCTCCGCGTGAAGACGTGTTTGCCCTTCGCGCCGGCCACGAAGTAGAGATACGGAACTGGAGCCGGGTTCAGCACCGCCTCGATGCTCTTCGGGCTTGGTGCGCCCACAGGGCTCGGCGGAAGGCCGGGATGGAGATAGGTGTTGTAAGGCGAGGCAAACTTGTAGTCGGTCAGCATGAGGCGCGGCTTCCGAGCGCCGAGCTCGAGCTGCAGCGCGTACTGCACCGTTGGGTCCGCCTGGAGCAGCATACCGAGCTTTATCCGATTGGTGTAGACGGCCGCCACGAGCGGGCGGTCTTCGTCGACCTTTGCCTCCGCCTCGACAATCGAGGCGAGCGTCACCAGCTCTCGTCGGCTCAACCCCAATGTCTGTCGCTTGGTGTCCCAGGACGGCTGCCACGTGCGCTGGAACAGCTGGGCCATGTCGCGGACCAAATCCCGGGCGGTGATCAATGCCGAGACGTTGTACGTCTCCGGGAGGAGATAGCCTTCCATCGAGCTGCCCTCGACCCCGAACTCTCGAAGGACCGCAGGATCGCGGGCGGCGGCGAGCACGGAGTCCCGCGAGAGCCTGAGGTCGGCCGCGGCAACGTCGGCGATGTCGAAAATGGTGTATCCCTCCGGTACGGTCACCTGGACGGTGATCTCGTCGCCCGAGGTGAGCGTGTGAAGGACGCTCCACGCCGATTGTCCCTCGCGGAAATCATAAAGGCCGGCTTTCACCTTTCGATCGAATCGCCCGAGCCGAGCCAGGGTCCGAAACCAAGACGGGTGAGCCACCACGCCGCGACGGACGAGACTGTCGGTGATGGCGCGGAATGAGGAGGCGGAGGGAAGAAAGACCCGCTGGGCCGGCCCGGTTCCCTCACTGCACCCGAAGAGAAGTCCGATCGCCAGGGCGGTAACCGCGCGGGTGGAGCGCCCGCGTCGCGGGGGACGACATACCTGCGGCCGCGAGCGCGGATTCATGGCCGGCTACGATCGGTCCCGCCGGCCCGTCGGTGACTGTCGAGGAAATGTTGGAGGATGACCGCGGCCGCGAGGGCGTCGACGTCTTCGCGCCGGCCGCGAGTCGACCCGCCCTGTTCGCGGATTGCGCCGAGCGCCCGGGCGGTGGACATCCGCTCATCATGAAGGGAGACCGGGAGGCCGGTCCGCTCGGCCAGCAAGCGGGCAAGCTCGCGGGCGGCTTCTGAGCTGGTGCCTTCTTCGCCGGACGATTCGAGCGGAAGGCCGACCACGATGCCGGTTGGCTGGTGCTCAGTGACAACCGCGAGAAGGGCCGGCATCGGCAGGCGCTTACCGGCGCGCCGGCCGACGGTCATGAGCGGGCTCGCGAGCACCTGGGTTTCGTCGGAGAGTGCGAGGCCAATCCGGCGCTCGCCCCAATCGACGGCGAGCAAGCGGCCGAGG
>JBDTOH010000503.1:0-4526 GCA_039933355.1 Gemmatimonadota bacterium
GGACCGGGTGGTCCAGTACCCGCCGAGGTAACCTAACATCGAGAATCCGGGCAGATCCCACTGGAGCGTGATCGTGCCCATTCCGTACCACGTCCCTTGGGTACCGCCGTGAATCCCGGGGCGCTCGACCGCCTGGACCAACGTCCGCGGCAGCCGGTTCGCTTTGACCGCCTCTATGGCCTCCTCGACCTGGTTAGGCGAAGCCCGAGTCCACAGGAAGGTGATTTCGGGGCGTCCGGTGGTCGTGACAGTCTCGCCCTGCTCCCGGAACTCCATCTCGCCCAGGTGCTCCATGGCGATGATGCCCCCGATCTTTTTCCGCTCCTCCGGGTGTCTGGCGAACCAGTCCTGCTCGGCAAACGCCGGCTCCATTCCCGGCATGTAGTGGCGGTTGTCGAGGAACACCATGAGCGTCTTGGGCCGGTCGCGCCGGGGAATGTGCGCGAAGTAGGTGACGATGCCGAGCAGGCCGAGGGCACCGTCGTCCTGGGAGATCGAGGGTCCGTCGGTGTGGGTCGTGAGCAGGACCCGCTCATCGCCCGCGGTGCCATACGCTCGTCCGGGAAGGTATCCGATGAGCTGGTAGGTCTCGGTGGGCTCGACGGTCGCGCGGAGCTCGAGCACTGCGCGCTTACCCTGCTTGGCGTCGTCGATCACCCGCAGACCGGCGGCACGGTCGAGATAGAGCACCGGGGTTTGGTGCTGCGTCTGGACGGGAAAGGTGTAGAGCCCGGCCAGACGCTCGTAGGACATGTTGAAGACCGCGACCCCGGCGAGGGCGCCGGCCTTCGCGAGAAGGTCATAGAAATTGACGCTGACGCCGCGGAGCTGCCACCAGGTGTCGAGGGTGATAGTCTCGTCCGGCGGCACGCGGGCGAACCGAGGATGAAAGCCGGCGGAGTCGCTGGCGAATTCGGAGTCGTTGATGGTGAACCAGGTGCGGTAGCGTTCGTCGTATGGCGGCTCGGGATGCGGGGGCGCTTCGTAGACCACGATCTTTCCGCGCATCGACGACGGCGGGGCGTTCGGGTCGTAATAGACCAACTCGGCGGAGACGCCCCGTGGACCGGTTGACCCTGAGTAGGCTCCGTAGCTCGCGACCGGGACACGCTTGCCGGCGGACATGAGCGACCAGCTGCCGCGCCCGGGCCATTCCCCGGTTCGCCAGCGGTCATAGGTCCACCGGTTCTTCGTCAGGTCCACCACGCCTTGCTTCGCGAGGTTGGACTCGAGGAAGCCGAGGAAGCGCTTCCATGAGGTGCTGCCGGAGAAGGTCGGGCCTCCGGCGGCTTTGAAGCGGTGCCACGCGGTAGCTTGCGCCGTGGAGATGAGGTATGCGGGCGCGACGGTCGTCAGGGCGGAATTTCGCGGGGGAGAGCTCTGGGCTCCCGCATCGACCGAGAGCACGACGGCCATGCCGACGGCCACGAACAAAGGCTTCATTCTCCCCCAATCGGCTGAGTCGGCAACCCGGTCATGGCGCTCGTCCTGGGGAAGGTGGTCAGCTCGATCGCGGCTGTCTTGTACGTGCTTAGGGTTCGGCGGGTGGCCACCGGCTCTTCCCGATGTGGATAACGGACAGTAACCTATTGCCTGAACGCCGCGTTGGGTGGCGAACCGGCGGGGTCAACGATTTCGTGCAACGGCTCCGGTCTCCCAGACGGGCGGCTCTGGTGATGTGTGAGAGCGTCACGGCCTAACATCTCACCCGCTGGGACCCGTGCGAGAGCATGATCGAGAACCGAAGGGATACGGATGAGCGGGGAACCTGACGGCTCACTCGGCAGCAAAGTTCGAGCGGTGTCGCTCCACAATCTGGTGGTCACAGAGGCGCGGTACGACCCGGATCTGGCGCTTCCGTCCCACGCGCACGAGCGAGCCACGTTCTGCATAGTGCTCGGCGGCGGGCTGACGGAGAGGCTCGGGAGGGAGACGCATCCGCTGTCCCGGTTCGACCTCATGTTCAAGCCGGCCGACGTCGATCACAGCGATACCTATGGTGCCGGGGGGGCGCACTGCTTGGTCGTGGAGCTGGTGCCGCGATGGCTCACCCAGCTCTCCGAGCACGGCCGCATCGTCGACGCGCCGGTGCATTTCCCCGCCGCCAAACTGGACCATCTCGCCGCCGATCTCTATCGCGAGTTCTACGCGGTCGATGCCGCAGCGCCGCTGGCGCTGGAGGCGACGTGTCTCGAGCTGCTGGTGCTGGTGTCGCGCCTCTATAAGGTGAGGCGAGGGCCGGCGGTGCCGAGCTGGCTCAGGGAGGTGCGCGACCGGCTCCATGACTGCTTGGGCGAGCGGGTGGATCTCGGGTCGCTGGCGGCGGTGGCGGGGGTTCACCCGGTCTACCTGGCGCAGCGATTCCGGCAGGTGTACGGCGTGACGATCGGAGACTATTTCCGCACACTCCGGATCAACGGGGCGCGGCGTCAGCTGCTCGATACGAATCGGCCGCTTGCCGAGATCGCGGTGACTTCGGGGTTCTATGATCAGAGCCATTTTAATCGGGCGTTTCGGCGGAGTTTTGGAGAGAGTCCTGGGGTGTATCGGGAGAGCCGGAAGGCGGTGTCTTGAGGTGAGCGGCCGGGGTCGGCGCATCGTCGTCCAGGTCTCGCTCGCCCGTCTTGGTTGACGCTACCGGTTCTTTCCGCAGGCCTTTGTTCGCCGCGAGGGTTCCGGGCGCCCCCCAATAGTGCCAGTTGCTTCGATATACGTTCCGAGCCCTTCGGCCGGCCTCCGGATTCGCGGTGAAGCGGGCTTGACTCGGGCCGCTCTCCCCTGAAATATTCAGGTGAACACCTCAGGGGAGTTCCGGTGCCGCCAGGACCGCTCGACCTGTTGCAGGGTACGCTCGACATTCTCGTTCTCAAGTCCCTCTCGTGGGGGCCCCGGCACGGCTACGCCGTCGCGTCGTGGATCCGCGAAACCACCTCCGACGACCTCAACGTCGAAGACGGCGCGCTCTACACGGCGCTCCATCGGATGGAGCAGCGCGGGTGGATCGAGGCGGAATGGGGCGTCACCGAGAACAACCGCAAGGCAAAGTACTACCAGCTCACCGACCGAGGCCGACAGGAGCTGAAGGCCAGCCGGGTTCGGTGGAATCGGTATGCTCAGGCGGTGTTCCGCGTCCTCGAGGCGCGCGGGTAGCGCGGTGGCAATTCGCGGACTGCGCCGCCTTTTCGATCTCGTTGCCCGCCCATTTCGGGGCAGGTCTGCGGTCGACGCGGAGATCGGCTTTCATCTCGATCAGCAGGTCCGTGATCTCGTGGAGGCCGGCTGGACGGCAGAGGCGGCCCGGGCGGAAGCGGGCCGGCGGTTCGGGGACTTGGATCGGTACCGGGAGGCACTCGTGACCCTCGATCGAGCGACGGCTGCCCGTCGCGGCCGCCGGGAATGGTTCGCGGACTTGCTCCAGGATCTTCGGTTTGCGGGCCGCCTCCTCGGCCGCTCGCCCGGCTTCACGGTCGCCGTCGTCCTCACGTTAGGGCTCGGAATCGGGGCCAACGCCACCATGTTCGGCCTGGTGGACCGGTTGCTCTTCAAACCACCTGCCCACGTTGTGGCTCCGGATCGGGTTGCTCGCTTCGTCGTGACCGAAAGCAGCCTGGACTGGGGGAGCTCCACGAACACCAGCGTCTCCTATCTGTCCTACCAGGCCGAACGGCACGACGCCAGGCGAACTGACGGGATCGCGGCCTACTACACATCGCGGATGGCTTACGACCGTGGCGAGAACGCGCGTGAGCTCCGGACGACGCTCGCGACTGCTGCATTCTTTCCGCTCCTCGGCGTCAAACCGGTGCTCGGCCGCTTCTACGGCGAGAACGATGACCAGGTCGGAAGTGCGCCGGTCGCAGTGATCAGCGAACGGCTCTGGCGGCGGGAGCTTGGTGGCGGCACCGACGTGCTCGGCAAGGCCCTCTTTCTCGGCCGCCGGCTCTACTCGATCATCGGCGTCGCTCCGGCGGGGTTTACCGGCATCGACCTCGACGCGGTGGGTGCCTGGCTTCCGCTCAACGTCGCGGGCTCGGACGTCTGGGGTGCGTCGGATGATTGGCGAACTCAGGACGGGTTCCAATGGATGAGCCTCGTGGCCCGGCTTCCCGAGGGCGGCGACCGCGTCGGTGCTGCGGCCGAGGCGGCTCAGGTCTATCGTCGCGCAAAAATCGCCGCGGACCCCTCGCTCAATAAGGACAGCTACAAAGTTACGGCCGCGTACGCGCCGGTGATCGCCGCTCGAGGCGCGGCACCGTCGAAGAGCGCACTCGTGGCGGCCCTGCTGGCCGGCGTCTCTCTTCTGGTCCTGCTGATCGCGTCCGCGAACGTGGCCAACCTGTTCCTGGCCCGAGGCCTATCGCGCCGCCGCGAGATCGCGGTCCGGCTCGCGCTCGGGATCCGCCGGGGGCGGTTGGTGCGCATGCTCGTGCTCGAGAGCGTGGTGCTGTGTCTCTTGGGCGCCGGCCTCGCTCTCGGGGTTGCCTGGACCGGCGGCGGCGCGGTGCGCCGATTTCTTCTGCCCCAGA
>JBDTOH010000504.1:0-4518 GCA_039933355.1 Gemmatimonadota bacterium
TTCACGCATGATCTCGTCGGTCCTCCAAGGGGCATCGACTCTACTCGAGGGCACACCGAGGCTCCTGCGGATCGTTCCGACTCTCTTGCGGCACAAGATCGTTTCTTCTTTGCGGCGCGCTGACCCTCTTTGCTCATCGAATCGTCGGCGCTCTGACCTCGGCTACCCTTTGCCCGGAGCGCACCAACCCAATTCGAGCACGATCCGACTCTGCTTTTGTTCAGTCCGACTCAATTTGGTAGTCGATCGCCGCTCCTTCGCTGCAGGCCGACAAGTCGCGAGGAGAGCAAGGCCACAGCCCGCTCGAACCGACCGGTCTTGCGGTGTCCATCAATCTCCGGACTTAGGTGTTCACCGAGGCGAACTCCGGCTTGGCCTGGGCTCGTTCAGCCCCGAGTACCCACCAATGGATGCTTCTGAGTCATTGCTGCTGTTGAGATATGAGACCGAGACTCTATTTCCCGACCCCGCACGGCGGCACGTGAGAAGCGGTTCGCCCCCTCGGACAACCATGTCCGCTCGTTCGGACTCCTTCGTGGCGTACTCAGATCAGATGTATCCACCAAGGACCATTGGAAGGAGCCGGAATGTATCCGGGCGATGGCCCTCGAACCTGCAACCTCCCGACTAACAGCCGCCCGACGGGGGCGGAGAATCCGCGAAGAAATCGGTAACCATTGCTGGCTCTAGTAATCGCTGCCGAGGCGGGCCATCGAGGTTATTGGAAGAAATCGGACTCAACGGACACACCAACGGACACACTCACGAGGCGGAAAGACCTCTCACTCGTCACGGAGATCCGCCCGTTTGTGGCGGCCTGACCCGCGAAAGGCATCCCCAGGCACTTCGGTCAGCGGGCGCGGGCTCGGTCGCTTATTCCTCCCGCAACGCCGTCAGTGAATTGACCCGAGCGGCGCGCCGCGCCGGGAGCAGCGAGGCCAGACCGGCGATGATCACCAGGGCCAGCAGCGCCAGCACGGTCGTCGACGGATCCATGGGGCCGAGCCCGACGAGCTGGCTCCGGAGGTAGCGGCCGACGGCCCACGCGGCAGGGATGCCGACCAGGATCCCGGCGCCGACCATCGACACCGACTCGACCAACACCATCCGCTGGACCTGCCCGCCGGTCGCGCCTAACGCCATCCGGATCCCGATCTCGTTGGTCCGGCGGGCGACCGCGTAGCCCAGCAGTCCCGCCAGACCCACGGCAGCCAGCGCCAGCGCCGCCAGACTGAAGGCGCCGGAGACCTGCGCCAGCAGTCGTTCGGTCCGGAGGAGCCGATCGATCAGTCCGGACTGGGTATGGAATTCCACCAATGGCGCCGCTGGGTCGACCCGGGCGACGGCTCGCCGCACGGCAGCCTCCAAGGCGTGGGAATCGATTCGAGCCCGGATCGCCATGTAGGGCGCCGCGACGATCCCCTCGCGATCCACCTGCGCGTGTATCGTGGGCCGGGCCTCGTGTCGCAGCCGAAAAAGGCGGGTGTTGGCGACCAGCCCGACGACGTGATGGAAGCGCCCTAACATGCGAAACACCTGCCCGACGGGGTTCCTGCCCTGAAAGAAGACGTCCGCGAAGCGCTGATCGACGAGGACCGGACATGGTGGGCGTCCAGCGTCGATCGGAGCTCCATCGATCTGCTCCCGGACGTCGCATCCTTCGCCCGGTTCCAGCGATCGGCCGGCCAAGAGCTGGAGCCCGAGCACTCCGACGAACCCCGGGCCGCCCAGACTCACGTAGGCGTTCGCCGCGGGATTGTTGATCCCGGAGGCCAGCTCAGCCGGCGGTCCGCCCGGGGCATTGATCGGTTGACCATCACCGATCGATTCGCGCTCGAGGGGCCGCCACATCAACTCGGCTACCGCCACGACCCCGGGGATCGCTTCGACTTCTTGTTTGAGACGCTCCCGATAGCGAGGGTTGCCGGGACCATCGCCTGCCGGCACGGTTATGAACGAGAGCTGTGCCGCGGCAATGCCGAGGTCCGTCGAGTACAGGTTTCGGAGAGACCGGCTGAGCAGACCGGCCGCCACCAAGGCCGCGAACGAGAGCGCGAACTGGACCGACACCAGGAGCCTCGGCAAACGGATGTCACCGCGCGACACCGACCGGGACTGGCTCTTGAGCGCGTTGCTCAGGTCCGAGCGCGCCGCCGTCCAGGCCGGAGCCAGGCCAAAGATGACGGCGGTCAGCATCGACGTCGCGATGGCATAGCCCGAGACCCGCCAGTCGAGCGTGACCGCGAAAGCCGCCCCGGGTCCCTGACCGGTCTGAAACACGGCATGGATCCACCGGGCAAGGACCACACCCAATCCGAGTCCGGCCGCGCCTCCGATCACCGCCAGCATCCCGCTTTCGACCAGATGCTGGCGGACCAGACGTCCTCGCCCGGCGCCCAGCGCCAGGCGAACGGCGGATTCAGACCGTCGTTTCACCGAGCGCGAGAGGAGCAGGTTCGCCACGTTGGCGCAGACAATCACGAGCAGGACGCCGACCAGCAGCATCAGGATCCAGAGCGACTGGGCGACGTTGCCACTTATCCCTCGCGCGTCGAGTCCCATGTACAACCCCCGCGCCGCGGGGCGGGTGACCAACTCCAGCCCTTGGTCGATGTCAGCCCCCATCGTTTCGGCCACGAGACCGCGAAACATCGGGGTCAGGGCGGACGCGGCGGCGGAGCCGGACTGGCCCAGCGCTGGACGGGCGAGCACCTCGATGTCCCAAAGCTTGGCCCGTAGTCCGGGGTTCTGTCGGTCCAGCAACCCGGACAGGGTGGCCAGCGGATAATAGACGTCGATCCAAACCCCGGGCGTGAGGCCGAAGAACCCGGAAGCCGCGACGCCGACGATCCGGACCAGTTGGTCGTCGATCCGGACGGAACGGCCAATCACAGTCGGGTCGCGGCCGAGGCGAGTCGACCAGAACCGATGACTGACGACGGCCGTCGGCTCGGCACCCGCGCGATCGTCGTCTTCGACAAAGGAGCGGCCCAGCGTCATGGGGACGCCGAGCCCGCCGAAGAAGTTCCAACTGACGAATTGCGACAGTGGCTTTGAAGGCGGCCCCCACTCCCCGCTGACCCCGATGAAAGAGAGAAAGCCCGTTTGACGTTGGGCCAAGCCGCGGAAGATCGGCTCGGAGATGCAGGGCATCTGGCCTTGCCGGAGCTCCTTGACGCCTTCTTGCGACGCCTGGGCTGTTCTCGCCCACCCGGAGCAGGCCAGACCCGCCCGCGCAGGCACCTTGTCGTATCGCCACTCCAGTTGAACCAAACGGCCCGGATCGGCGACCGGGAGCGGCCGCAGCACCGTCGCGTCGATCAGACTGAAGATGGCAGTGTTGGCGCCGAGCCCGATGACGAGCGAGAGGACCACGGCTAGCGACAGCCCGGGCGACTTCCGGATCTGTCGGACGCCGTAGCGGAAGTCTTGCAACGTCGATTCCAGCCAGGGGAAGAGCCAGGCCTCGTGAGCCGATTCCCTGAGGCGGGCCGGACTGCCGAACTGTCGACGCGCCACGGCCCGGGCTTCGTGGGGAGGCAGTCCCCGGGCGGTGAGGGTGTCGATCTCCATTTGCAGGTGGGTGTCGAGCTCCTCGCGAACGTCCCGCGCGTGCGATGCTGGACGGAACAGGAATCGAATCTTGGCCCAGATCTCTCGCATGGTCGTCACCCTTCGGCAGCGAGCACCCGTCGCATGGCTTTGGAAAAGCGCTCCCATCGTGAGGTGGCGGCGGTAAGCTGTTTCCGGCCGGCGGCCGTGAGCCTGTAGTACCGTGCTCGGCGGCCGTTGGGCGAGGTCTTCCAACTGGCCTGAACCCACCGGCGTTGCAGCGCTCGTTGCAACGCCGGGTAGAGGGAGCCGTTGTCGACGACGAAGGCGTCGTCCGAGTGTTGTTTGAGGAACTGGGAGATTCCGTAGGCGTGGTTCGGCGCGATCGCCAGGCTGCGGAGGATCAGGACCTCGAGGGTGCCTTGCAGGAACTCCAGTCGTTCAGATAGATCGTCTACCGTAGTCATACTATCTAATATCGCCCCGCCCGTCCGGAGTCAAGGATTCGGGGACGATGGCTCCCGGCCACGCGGATGGGTCTAGAGGCGGACAAGCTGACGGCCTCGTCGCACCTCCAAGTTCAGCTCTCATAAGGAGAAATCGGAGTCAGGAAGGAACCACTGGGGCGGCCAGGATTCGAACCTGCATTCTCCCGGTGAACAGCCATTTCGTCATACGGCATTCCTCGCTGCACGCCGACCGAATCCCGGTTGAGGAGGGAACCAGTTCAGTGGGGGATGCACAGACCTGGCTACGGCACCACCGCCCGATAGAGCCACGCATCCCCCCGATTGTCGCGTTAGTCGATCGTCGCCCGAGCGCGGTCGCGGGAGAACGACAGGCCGGTCGCCACGTGCGGCACGTCGCCTAACGGCTTCAGCCCACCGTTAGGCGGTCGGCCGGAACTCGGGAGCGTTGTCGCCAAAGCCCCAGATGAACGGCGGCGTAGCCCCGCACACGCGGGCG
>JBDTOH010000505.1:0-4513 GCA_039933355.1 Gemmatimonadota bacterium
CCATCGCTTGGTTTGGAATCTTCAGTACCCCGGGTTCAAATCGTTTCCCGGGATCCTTCTCTGGGATATGGCGCTCGAGGGCCCCTCCGCGCCGCCCGGTCGTTATCAGGCTCGGCTCACCGCCGGCGGCAAGACCGAGAGTCGGTGGTTCGAGATTAAGCCGGACCCGCGGCTCACCGATGTGAGCGTGGCGGACCTGAGACAAAGGTTCGATATGGCCCTCCGCATTCGCGACAAGACCAGCGTGGCCACGGCCGCGGTCATATCGATTCGGGCGCTCAAGCAACAGGTCGCCGATCGGGCGAAGAAAGCCGATCGTGGAGCGGTGCGCACCGCTGCCGCCGCGCTGCGGGCGACACTCTCGGACATCGAGGGCGCGATCTACGAAGTCGACAACCGCACGGTCGAGGATGCGAAGAATCATCCGCTCAAGCTGGTCAACAAGCTGGGATACCTGCAGAAAGTCGTTGAGAGCGCCGAGGCGAAGCCAACCGACCAGGCGCAGACTGTCTTCGACCTTCTGTCGGCGCAGCTGACCGAGCAGCTCGACCGGCTAGCCCGCGTTTCCCGAACCGAGGTAGTCAAGTTCAATAGTCTGATCCGGCGCAACGGGCTCGAGCCTGTGCAGGTGGAGTAGGCATCGAACCATCGCAATCGCCGGGTACCCGTTTGGTCTCTGGAGGTGAGTTTCGTGTTTGTGATAGGTGGTTCCTCGTCGAGCCGGTCGATCGCTGCGGGCGTGGTGGCGCTGCTGCTGGGCACCGCGGCGGCTCAGGCCCAGCAGCTTTCGCCCACTGAGCATTACAAGATGCGAAAGCGCGCGGACGCCGCGCTCGAGCAGAAGCAATACGCCGAAGCTGCCGCGATGTATCAGCAGCTGGCTGAGAACGACCCCCGGAACGGCGAGCTTTGGCTGAGCTACGCGACATCAGCCCGGAGAAGCGGCCATCCACGCGAAGGCTTGACCGGAGCCATGAAAGCGTTCGAGCTGGGCGCCGGGTACCGGCCGCAGCTCGCCTACGAGATTGCCCGCGGATATGCCGGGATGGGACAGAAGGATTCGACCTTCGCCTGGCTCGAGAAGGCCTTGGCGTCGCAGCTAACGCCCCGGACCCGGATGCAGACCGATTCGGCTTTCATCGCCTACCGGGACGACGACAGATTCCGGGAATTGGCGGGGATGCTGCCGAAGCGAACCTTCTCCCGCGACGAGGGATGGCGTTATGACCTTGCCTTCCTCGCGAGCGAGGCCAAGCGCCTCCACGCCAGCTTCAAACGCGAATCCTTCTCTCCAGAATTCGAGGCCGAAGTCAAGGACGTCTACGACCGCATCCCCAAGCTTGCCGACAACCAGATCCCCGTGGAGCTCGAGCGGCTGATCGTGTTGCTCCGCGACGGGCACAGCGTAGTGACCTTACCGCCGACCGCGAAGGCGCTGCCGATCGACCTCTACCTGTTCACCGACGGTCTCTACATCGTGGGCGGCGTGGACGCGGGCCGGCAGCTCGTTGGGAGCAAGGTCCTCCGGTTCGGCTCCCGCACCACCGAAGCGGTGATGGCCGACCTGCCCAAGTACGTCAGCAAGGACAATCCGATGGGGATCAAATGGATCGGCCCCCAAACCCTGATCATGATCGATTTCATTCAGGCGCTGGGTGGAACCGACAATCCCGATCGGGTCACCCTAACGATCAGCGATCCGGCGGGGGTCGCCCGGACGGTCACGCTCGACGGTGGGAAGCCCCGGCGGCCGTGGTACGCCTTCAAGCTCGGCCCGCCGGAGAACGCGCCGGGACAAACGCCGCTCTATCTCCAAAAGGTGCCGACGCCGTATTGGTTCACCAGGGTGCCCGAAGCGAACGCGGTCTACTTCCAGTTCAACCAGGTCCGGGAGCTTCCGGACGAGCCGGTCCCTGATTTTGCCGCTAAGCTGCTGGCGGCGTTGAGCGACACGTCGGTGAAGAACCTCATTGTGGACGTGCGGCACAACAGCGGCGGCAACAGCTATCTCTTTCCGCCTCTGCTCCGCGCGATGAGCTCCTTCGAGGAGTCGTCGCCGAGCCACAAGATCTTCTACATCGCCGGGCGTAACACTTTCAGCGCCGCGCAGAATTTCTCCACCACCGTCGAGCGCCTGACCAATGCCGTCTTTGTCGGGGAGCCGACCGGTTCGAGCCCGAACTTCGTGGGCGAGGGTCCCATTCTGTTCGACCTGCCCTACAGCCACACCAAGGCGACCATCTCGAACTGGTACCACCAATTCTCGTTCTGGGGCGACACTCGGCTGTGGATCGCTCCGGACGTCCCGGTGGACTTGTCGTCTACCGACTATTTCGCCAACCGCGACCCCGCCTTCGACGCCGTGCTCGAGATCATCCGACGGGCGCGCGGGGCGATCCCGTGAGGAACCGGCTTGTGACCTCGCTCCGAATCTCCCGCCGGACGCTGAGCGCCGTAGTGATGGTGCTGGCTGTCGCGGCTACGACCCTCGCGGCGCAGCAGCTGAGCGGCCCGGATCACTACGCGCTGCTCGGACAGGCGCGTACGGCAATGGATCAGAGACGCTACCCGGAGGCAGCCGGCCTTTACCGTCGCCTGGCGGACAACAACCCCAGGGACGGCGAGCTGTGGATGGCCTATGCCTCGGCGGCTCGGGCCGCAGGGCGGCTGGCCGATGCCCTCCAGGCCGACGAGAAGGTCATCGAGCTGGGCGCCGGCTTCCGGCCTAACGCTTCCATCAAGCCGATGAATCTCGACCTCGCCGACCGGCCCCAGCTCGCCTATCGAATGGCTCGGGGATATGCCACGCTCGGCCGGAAGGACCGCGCCCTCGACTGGCTGACCAAGGCGGTGGCCTGGCGGTACACGCCGCGAACCTCGATGCAAACCGATTCGGCCTTCCGCGCCTACCAGGACGACGACCGGTTTCGCGAGCTCGCCGGCTTACCGCCCAAGGGAATCCGGAGCCGCGATCAGCGATGGCGCTACGATATCGATTTTCTGGCAAGTGAATGCAAGCGGCTCCACGCCAGCTTCACCCGTGAGGCCTATTCGCCCCAATTCGACGCGGCCGCGACCGATCTCAAGGCTCGAGTCGGCCAGCTCACCGACAACCAGATCATCGTGGGACTTCAGCGCCTCGTCGTCTTGCTCCGAGACGGCCACAGCATCGTCGCCCCGGCCGACAGCGGGAAACTGCTCCCGGTGGACTTCTATTGGTTCAGCGACGGCCTGTTCGTCGTCAACGGAATCGGCGACGCGAAGCGGTGGACCGGGAGCCGCGTGCTCAAGTTTGGCTCGCAGAACGTGGAGGCGCTCCTCGCGCAGCTCCCGGCGTACGTTTCGCGGGACAATCCGATGGGCGTTAGGTGGATCGGCCCGGTGATGCTCACCCGGCTCGACTTTCTGCAAGCGATGGGCGGCACGTCCGATCCCAGCCGGGCTACGCTGACTCTGCGTGGCCCGACCGGCGCGGTCACCGACGTCGCGCTCGAAGGCGGCCCGAACCGTCCCCGTCCGAAGTTGGTACCGCCTTACGGAGACACTGTCCGGGCGCCGCTCTATCTCAAACGGGTCACCACGAATTACTGGTTCACCCCGTTACCTGAGGTGAATGCGGTCTACTTCCAGTTCAATCAGGTGATCAACCAGCCCGGCGGAGAGCTCTTGGCGCAGTTCGCCCCGAAGCTGCTGGAGGCGGTGAAGGACCCGTCGGTAAAGAACCTGATCATCGACGCGCGCCACAACAACGGAGGCAACAGCTATCTGTATCCGCCCCTGCTTCGGATCTTCGCCTACTTCCAGGAGTCGTCGCCGGGCCGGCAGCTGTTCTATGTCGTCGGTCGCAACACGTTCTCGGCGGCGCAGAACTTTTCAACCAACGTCGAACGCCTGACCAACGCCATCTTCGTCGGTGAGCCGACCGGGTCGAGCCCCAGGTTCACGGGCGAAGGGGCGATCTGGTTCGAGCTTCCCTACAGCCGAGTCAGAGCGTCGATCTCGAACTGGTACCACCAGTTTACCTTCTGGTCCGATTCGCGCCCGTGGATCTCGCCGGCCGTGCCGGTGGAGCTATCGTCTACGGACTACTTCGCCGGGCGGGATCCCGCGCTCGAGGCGGTGTTCGACCTCATTCGCCATCCGTAGCAGTGAACCGCGCACCCGAGGGCCAATGACCGACCTCGCCGACACGCGTCTACCCCGAACTCTCGGCCCGGTGGCCGCCACCTCGATCGTCATCGGGGGAATCATCGGCTCGGGCATCTTTATCTCGCCGGCGATCGTGGCGCGCGAAGTGGGAACGCCGGGCATGAGTCTCATGGTCTGGGTGGTCGGAGGATTGATCGCCGCGTGTGGCTCCCTCTGCTACGCGGAGCTCTCATCCGCGCTGCCGATGACCGGTGGAACGTATGTGTTCCTCAAGCGGGCCTACCGGTCGAGGCCGCTCGCGTTTCTGTTCGGGTGGAGCGCCTTCTTCGTCACGTTTCCGGGACCGATCGCCGCGGTCGCCGGA